>JAFSJF010000079.1 GCA_017439405.1 Bacteroidales bacterium | reverse complement strand
TGCCTCCCAAGACCACTTGGTTTGAGCCTAAACTCAGATCAGGCCTGGTAATCCACACTTTGGATTGATTCGGGCTGATGTCTAAAGAAAAACCACGGGGCGAGATTTCTTGCTCCGTGGTTTTGTTTTATGTCAGGTACAGCTTTGTCACCTACATTCCTTTCAACTCGGCAATCACCTCATCAACAATATATGCATCGCTGAAAGTATAAAGCAAAGTCTCAGGGTCATGAAGTTCCTCGCAGGTTTGCGAATTATAAAACAGCCAACCTGAAACAGGAAATGACAGAGACAATCACTAATACCTATACTCCCCCATCACCTCAAAGCTCCTCCCAGGCATGGCGCGCCAAATGACGTTCTGATAGTCTGTGTCGAAAAGATTATTGCAACGCAGTTCAATACGGAACTTCCTGATTTTCTTTCCAATGGCTATGTGATGCAACATATATGCCGGCAAGTCGTAAGCGAAGAACTGCTGCTCGCTGTATGAGGTACTGCGACTGCCAGTGATTTCGATGGTATAGCTCACTTTCCAGGTCTTCCATTGCGCATTGAGGAAGAAATTGGCATGATGGCGTGGAATATAGATAAGCTGCTTGCCGTTGGTTCCTTGGGAGTAGGCCTTCTCGCTCTCGTCCGTGGTGACGGTGAAGACATAGTTTCCCGACAGAGCAAGTTTCCATTTTTCCTTAACAAACACCGCATCAACATGGTTCTCGATGCCTCGCGCATATACTTTTGAGACATTCTCGGGCACCCAAAAGCGATACGAAGTCGGCATCCACTGGATCCAATTCTTCACGTTGGAGAAGTAGCCGCCAGAGCGAAGGTCGAGCTTGAAAGGGCCTTCTTGCAAGCCGAACTTGATAGCCAAATCCAACGTGCGACCGTTTTCGGGGAGCAGGTCGGGATTTCCGCCTGGATACCAATAGAGGTCATTCAGCGAGGGATTACGGTAGTTATGGCTGTAGCCCAATGTGAAGCCAACAGCTTTGTAGAAAGGCAGTTGGTAGGAGAAAGTCAGCGTCGGGAACAGGCCCATCGGTTTACCGTCGGTGAAGTCGTAACGGGCGGTGAGGTTGAGGTTGGCACACTTGAAAGGCTCACCATTAATGGCGACATAGGCCGAAACCGCATTGCGGCGCTTTTCGCCCTCGTAGTTGTTGCTCCTCACCCGCTCATGGTCCCATTGCAGCTTGGCCTTCAGCGTCCAAGTCTTGTAAAGCTGTTGTCCAAGGTTGGCGACTTGGTGCAAAATCAGGGCATGGTTCCCAGAATTGATAAAGGTGACGGTGTCGTCGGTGACGGGATTGCGTGTCAAAAGGAAATACCGCTGGTTTTCCACAAAAGACGCCGACTTAAGCTGCAAGCTGCCCGTGTTCCAATAGGTCTTGAACGAAACAAAATTACGCGAGAAGTTGTCCCGCGTCAACTCTTCCGAGTTGAAATTGAACACGTTAGGCATGATAGGTGGCAGGTTGCGGTTGTTCCATTGGTTCCACGACGAGACCGTGATGATGTTGTTGCCCAACAAAAGGCTCACCTCTGGCATCACGCCGTAATCAACGAAATCGGCATTACGCTGTTTCATTTTTTGGTGCGGAATTGTGGCCAAATTCTCGTATTCGAAGTCGTTGTCAGACGAGTTGCGATAGGCCTTCACGCGAAACGAGAACTTCTTGCCGTAGTTGCCCACCGTGAGGAAGCTTCCTAACGTGTTGAAACTGCCGTAAGTCTGCTTCAAGTCAAGCAGGAAGCCGTCGCCAAAGTGGTGCGCATTGTCGATGTTGACCGATCCGCCCAAGCCGCCGCTGTTGTCGGAGGTACCGCTGCCCCAGTTGAGGCTCACGTCGTCGGCCAAAAAGACGGGAATGGTGCTGAAATCGACCTGTCCGAGAGTGGGTGCATTGAGTTGGAAACCGTTCCAAAGCACCAAAGTGTGGCTGGCCGTCGTGCCGCGAAACGAGGCTGTGGAAACACCGCCCGGGCCATAGGTCTTGATGAAAACCGGGCTATGCTGTATGAGCAAATCCGACAGGCTTGACGTACTCTTGGACTGCAGCACTATCGTATCCAATTTCCTCGCCACCAGTGGCTTCAATGCCTCAATGCCAATCCTGTCCGCCGTCACGTCAACGGACTGGAGCATGATGGTGTCCTGGGCGTGAAGCCTCACACACATGATGCCGAACAGCCAAATCATAATATGTATCGCTTTGCGTGACATAAAAAGCCACTGCAAAGGTACGGAAAAACCCGACAAAAAGCGCAAGAAAGCCAAAGCTTTCCTGCGCGTTACTTGATTCAGCTTTTCAGGGTCTCACTTTTTCTTCTCGTCAGCGGATTTTTTCTCAGCATAGGTCTTCTTCTTGCCTTGAATCTTTCCGTCCTTGTATGTGGCCTCGCTCTTGAGAGACCCGTCCTCGTAAAATGTCTCCTGCTTGCCTTCGAAATAGCCGTTCTTGTACTCGATGGTCATCTTTTTCTGGCCGCTTTCGTAGAACCATGTCGTCAGGCCGTCGCGTTGCCCGTTCCTGTAGTGCGACACCTCAAGGTTGCCGCCACGCTCATAGCAATAGATCTGCTGGCCATCCATGACACCATCCTTATAGGTATTCAACTTCGAGAGTCTCCCGCCACGATACCATTCACTCACCTGCCCATTGAGCTTATCGTCCTTATACTCAGACTTTTTCGTAATCGAACCCGTCTTGTCGATTTCAATACAGATTCCGTTTCGCTTGCCTTTTTCGTAGGTCACGAGACGCTTGGGCAGATAGGGTGTGCTGGTGAAACACTCCATCCATGTGCCGTCTTTCAGGCCATTCACGACATTACCTTCAATGACACCGTCGCCAACTGAAGTGGTAAACTTGCCATTCGGAGCCTTGGAAACGTCCACGCCTTCGATGGTTTGTGCGAACATCGGCATGGCAAAAAAGGCTAAAACAATAATAATCAAATTTTTACGCATTTCTTTTGTTGTTTAATGATGGACAAAATTATAAAATTCGGCCCAAACTGAAGCAATTTTCGTGCAAATTTCTCATTTTTGCAGAAAATTTCAGGCTCTATGAAAAAAATTGAAGTCAAGAATTTCAAGCTCTACACCACTGCGGTCATCAGCATCGAGTGGAAAGAAGACCTGCTCAACGTCAACTTAGACCTCGCCATGATGCTGAAAATGATGCGGTTGGAAGGCCTCACCGAAGCCGACATCGAGCGATACAGCAAGCAAGGCCAACCCATTCCTTTCAAAAAGGTGACGCTCATTTTGTTCCAAGACGACGGCAAGCCCGGACAATACTACACCGACGAGTCGTTTGACGAGGACGACGACCCGACGGTGTTCTACGTGGAGATAAAGGATTAGGAACAACCTTTTCCCCATTCCGCAAACGTTTTGCCAAAAAAAATTGCTTTTCTCTCTGAGAACCAATTTTTTCGTATTTTTGCAATCAAATTAATTACCACACTTATAATGGCAACCGACAAAGTTACATATTGGATCGACATTGCCGACTACGACCTCGAAAAGGCTGAAGCCATGTATCGTACTGGCCGCTGGCTGTATGTCGCCTTTATGTGCCATCAAGCAATTGAGAAGACTTTGAAGGCCTATTGGTGTGGCACGCAACCCAGTGACCCACCTTATACGCACCATCACATGCGACTTGCCGAAGGTTGCGGACTCTATGACAAGATGAGTGACGAGCAAAAAGACTTTCTCGACCTCGTAACCAACTACAACATTGAGGCTCGGTATCCTGAGGATAAAGAGGCTTTGGCACGAACCTTGTCACCACAGGTTTGCCGGCAACTGATTGACGAAACCAAACAACTGACACAATGGATAAAAAACGAACTGACACGGTCTTGACCATCGAAGAAGCACTGAACCTCGTTAGGCAATACAAGCAGGTCATTGCCCCACGTTTCGACGTGGTGCCGCGTGTCTTGATGTTTGGTTCCTACTCGAAAGGCTATGCCAACCCCGATAGCGACATTGACGTGGCCGTTATTGTGCCCACATACGGCGACCACAAATTTGAAATCTCAAAAGGCCTTTGGCGTGACACCCGAGAAGTAAGTTTTCTCATTGAGCCTGTCCTGATGGCCGAAGACCGCTGGTCGCCGCTATATGACGACGTGATGCGGACGGGAATTGCAGTATAACACGTGAAATAACTTGGTGCTTCGCTCCTCCTCTTCCAAGACGACGGCAAGCCCGGACAATACTACACCGACGAGTCGTTCGGCGAAGACGACGACCCGACGGTGTTTTATGTGGAGATTAAGGAGTCTAAGGTGTCTGGTCTTCAATGAACACTGAAGAGTTTCCGCCCACAACACCTCTGTTGCCGCCGCCATAGACATTGTTTTGCACGCTGGCGTTTCCCTGTAGCCTGACGGTGGTGTTTCCCGTAACGAAGCTATCGTCTCCACCTCCATAGACATTGCCAGTGCTGCTGTCACCAGGTGTGCCGATGGTGGTAGTGCCATTGATGATGAGGGTGACATCGCCTTCCACGGAGCCCAAGGTGGTAAGGTCCTCGGTGGTGTAGAGGATATGGTTGATTTTATCGATGGCAGTTTCCGTATTAGTGACTGAATTACTATGTTCCCATTTATATGGTGTGGTAACGCCTTTCACGCCAATACGGTAAGTACCGAAATCCGTGTAATAGTAGGGCTCTACGCGGAAGCCGATACTATCGACATAGGCAGTGGGAATCGAAGCCGAGAAACCAGCACCGAAGGCGTTGCCCTTGACTTCGCAGTCGGTAAGCTCTGAGGTGACTGGACCAACAACCTTGCCGAGGCTGCCTCCACCGTAGAAGTTGCCAGTGATGGTGCAGTCCGTCAACGTAGAGGTCACACTGCGAGTCGTGGCCAGCGAGAATTTCACGTAGTCCACGAAAATACGCGCCACATTGGTCTTGTTGTCTGACATGGGCAGGAATTGGTAGTTGAACTGGGTGGAGACGCCACCGTAGGTGGAACTGTAGCTCTGGGTGTATTGGGCGCGGACCCAGTTATTCCAGTTGATATTGGTTACGTTGTTTTGGTTGGCTGGAGCATAACGGCTGTAGGAGTTGCCGCCGTAGCCAGCGCCGAAGAAGGTGCCGAAGGTGCAATTGGTGGCATCGGTGACAACGGTCTTTCCGGTGTTCATATCGCCAAACTTAGGCCCACCGCAGAAGATATCCACATAACTGCCAGTGATGGTGGTTTCGAGGTTGCCTTGCACAGGTTTGGCTGCATTGATGCCGCCGGCATAGAATTCTCGGATGTCGGCATTTTGCACTTGCCAGGTGATATTGCCAGTGTTGTCGGCACCATTGGCTTTTCCGATGCCTTCCATGGCAGCGCCAGCCACAGTACCGAAGCGGCCTCCATTGATGTAACATTCGGCGTTGTCTTCATAGTTGGCGACATTGGCTGTATAGAGGCCTGTAAGATAGAACTCATCGTAGTCGCCACCCGTGACCGAAATAGGAGGGTGTTTGGAAGTTAATTGTTTATCTTGGTGGGTGCCACGGTGGAACTCCTTGAACCATACGTTGCCCCCCACATGGTAATAGGTGATGTTGTTGGCAGCACCATTGTTCTGTCCGCTCACCCATTGCTCCATCACGCCACCCTGCACAATGTAAGGGGCGGCGGTGCGGTTGCTGCGGTCGTACTCAAACTGGGTGACGCGGAAGAGTGAGGTGTTGGTGCTCTCAAACCAGCCTATGGGTTGCATAATACCAAAGTTGTAGGAACCTGTTCCACCTGTAGATTTCTGCGCCATGCCGAGGCCAGGGATATTCAAGAAATCCACCCTAACAGGATGTGTCTGGGTACGTCCGTTGAAACGTAAGATATAAGAATAGTCGGGTTCGTTGTCATGGTCGGCATCGATGGACATGATGGTGTAGAGGTGGTTGGCATCACCCGAGGTTACACCGTTGTGTTTGTGGTAATTGCCGACCAGCACGATGGCATAGTCATAGACCGTGTGGGAAGCGTTAAGCCCAAGGTTGTTTCTTGCATTATCCGATGCGGTATAGACTATCTGGTCTTCGCCTGCGATGCTGTAGTTTGTATTGTTGGTATAGATCTGTCCGCCCCCCACATTGGGCACATTGTATTCAGTTTCCATAGCCGTATTATACACCTTGTCGGCATTAGGGTCGGCCAAATAGGTGCATCGAGCCCAGTAGGGTTCAATGGTTATTTCCGTCACCCCTTCGGGCACTTCCCAGTAGGCACCTTGGTTGAAGATACGATTACTGCCGTTAGTGCCGTAAAGGTCCTTGTTGGTGCAATTGCGGTCGGCAAAGTTCCAGCTCGGAGCATCGGCAGTGCTGGTGCTGAAAGTGCCTGGCGTGCCACCTGTTATGCTGACAATCTTCCACCCCGTCACCACGCGGTTGCCCGTGTAGTTTTTGGTGCCTACGTCGTTGTAGTAGGGCAACTGCACCTTGTAGTAGTTGAAGTTAAAATGGTCAAAGTCCTTGTCGGTGATGTTGAGGGTGAGCTGTGTGGTAGTAATGGATGCGTTGGTGGGATGGTGAAAGGGAACAGTATTGTCATTAGTATCGTCCATCTGAATATTCACCGTCAGCGCGCCCAACTTGCCGCCTTGGTTGCGGGGCTGGTTCTCCTGGGCGTTGGCGGCGTCGATGTTCACCACCGAAGGGTACTTGCCCTGCTGCATCAGCACCGGGTAGGGATGGTTGCTGCCGATGCTGTCGGGCAGCATCACCCATTTCAACATGTTGCTACTGCTGTAAGTGCCTGTGGCCCACCAACCTGCCAGTTCGCGATGGCCGTTAAGTATGTGACGGAAAAACTCAAAACGCTGCAGGAAACGGGTTTCAGCCATCAGGGCGCAGTTTGCCGTGTTGATCTGACGGTTCTGTGCGTAGGAAGCCTCAGCACGGAAATAATTGTAGTTGCTCACGCCATTGGCGTCCTTGTTGACGATATTGGTGCCGTTGTAGATAGGGGCCTTGTTGGCGCCGCCGGTGATGTCGCCATAGAACATACAGCCAAAGACCATGGTCTTGAGGTTGTTGCTGGCTGTGGCCACATTGTTGTAACCTACGATGCCGCCGACATAGGTGCCGCCAGTGATGTCGGCATAGCTGTAGCAGTTGACCACGCGTGCCGTACCGTCGAGGAAGCCTACCAGACCTCCCGTGTAGGCCGTGCTGTTCACCGTTCCACCAAGGATGCCCACATTATAAATGCGGGCTGCACCGTTGGCGGTGCACGCTATGGCACCTGTATTGCCCGTGCCAGAAATAGCCACATTGTCAATCACCAGATTGCGCACCGTTCCCGTCAAAGTAGTGAAAAGCGGCACGCTGAGGTTCTTGATGCGGTATGGCATATGGGTCACAGGGCTGATTGCGGCTTCCAGCGTTCCGCTGAAGGTGGAAATCGAGTTGGTGAACGAAGTGGCGTCTATGTCTTGCGTAATCTGGTAGTTACCACTAGGGTCGGAGATTTCGCTGAGCGACGTAATAGTAGGTGTTTGTGCCTCTACCGAGGCGGTCAAGAGAAACAGAAAGGATATAAAGACGAACCATAAGGCCCGGGGCAATTCCCTTGTTTTGCCCTTTGCAGCAATCTTTTCGTTTATTACAACGTGTGCGTGTATAAAAGTGTTCTGCCTATAGCGAGGCATGTACTTTGATAGACAATCGTGTTGTGCGCATGGGGTTGTGTGTGTGGGGGTGTGTGGGGGGGTGGGGGGGGGTAATTCGTTGATTTACAATATAAAAACTCATAATTCATTTTTTTAGGATGTTTTTTTCGATAAGTGCATAATTCAAAACCTTGTTATTCAATAAAACGAGGGCGGATGGAATGCGGAATGGCACAAAGCGACGCTGGGTTTCGCACCTATTCCGCATTCCTAATTCATAACTACAAATTCCGCATTCAATGCAGGCTTTTGATGTATTCATCAATCGCCTTGGCGGATTTCTTGCCCGCACCCATGGCGAGGATGACCGTGGCGGCGCCGCTCACGGCATCGCCGCCAGCGAAAATGCCCGGACGTGAGGTCGTGCCCACCTCGTCGGCCACGATGCAGCCTTTCTTGTTCAAGTCGAGGTTGCGGGTGGTGCTGCCAATCAGCGGGTTGGGCGAAGTGCCCAATGCCATGATGATCATATCGACATCGAGGACAAACTCCGAATCCTTGATCGGGACGGGGCTACGGCGGCCAGAGGCATCAGGCTCGCCAAGTTCGCATTTCACGCACTTGAAGCCGTTCACCCAGCCGTTTTCGTCGCCCAACACCTCAATCGGTGCGGTCAGCAGGTCGAAGATGACGCCTTCTTCCTTGGCGTGATGCACCTCCTCCACTCTCGCGGGCAATTCAGCCTCGGAACGACGGTAGACGATATGCACCTCAGCACCCAAACGCAAAGCAGTACGCGCAGCATCCATAGCCACATTGCCGCCACCGACCACCGCGACTTTCTTGCCAACGTAGTTCGGGGTCTCGTAACCATTTTTATATGCAAAGAGCAGGTTGTTGCGAGTCAGGAACTCATTGGCCGAGACCACACCACAAAGGTTTTCGCCTGGCACGTTGAGCATCATCGGGAAACCAGCACCCGAGCCTACGAAGACAGCCTCGAAGCCTTCGCGCTTCATCAACTCGTCGATGGTGATGGTGCGACCGACGACCACGTCCTTCTCGAACTTCGCGCCCAACTTGCGCACGCTTTCCACTTCCTTCTTCACGACAGTGTCTTTCGGCAGACGGAACGACGGGATGCCATACATCAACACGCCACCCAACTCGTGCAAAGCCTCAAAGATAGTTACATCGTAACCCATTGACAACAAATCCTTTGCGCAGGTCAAGCCTGAAGGCCCGCTGCCGATGATGGCCACCTTATGGCCGTTCGGGATGCTTTGGCTGCTGAAATGCAGGTCGTGCTCGATGGCATAGTCGCCAACGAAACGTTCCAGCTTGCCGATGGCGATAGGCTCGAACTTCTTGCCCATCACGCAGGCGCCTTCGCATTGGGTTTCTTGCGGGCACACGCGACCGCAAACGGCAGGCAAAGCCGAGTCGCAGCTGATGACGCCAGCCGCACCCTCAAAGTCGCCTTGTGCCACACGCGCAATGAAATCTGGAATATCGACGTTCACAGGGCAATGCTCCACACACTGCGGGTTCTTGCAATGCAGGCAACGTTGGGCCTCCATGATGGCCATGTCAGCCGAATAGCCCAAGCAGACCTCATCGAAGTTGTGGGCACGGATTTCGGGTTTCTGCTCGGGGCACGGAATACGTTTCTTCTTGTCGAAGCTCTCTTCCGAGATGCCTCCAATGTGGCACTCGTGGCCTTCGGCTTTCTCTTCGGCTTCGAGTTGCTTGCGCGTCACCACATTGTTATACATGGCCTGACGTTTCATGGCTTCGTCGAAGTTGACGTCCTTGCCCAAGAACTCAGGCCCATCGATGCAAGTGAACTTGGTCTTGCCGGCGATGCTCACACGGCAGGCACCGCACATTCCCGTGCCGTCCACCATAATCGAGTTGAGCGACACCGTGCAACGAATGCCCAATTCCTCGCAGGTCTTGGTGGCGAACTTCATCATGATCATCGGGCCGATGGCCACGGCTTCGTCGTACTGCTTCCCGCTGGCCACGAGTTGGCGCAACACATCGGTAACCAAACCCTTGCGACCCGTGGAGCCATCGTCGGAGGTGACGTACAGGTTACTCACCTCTGCCAATTCCTTCTCAAAGATGAGCAAGTCCTTGGTGCGGGCGCCAATGATGCAGTCGGCAGTGGCGCCGTGGTCGTTCAACCACTTCACTTGAGGATAAATCGGAGCGATTCCAACGCCGCCGCCAATGAATACGAAACTGCGCTTGCGCAACTCCTCAGCGGTCATCGTGGCAAACTCCGACGGTTTGCCCAATGGGCCGACGATGTCGGTGAAACGGTCGCCTTCCTTGTACTCAGCCATCTTCCGCGTCGATTCGCCGATGGCCTTGAAGACGATGGTCACCGTTCCACGGACACGATGATAATCACTGATAGTCAAAGGAATACGTTCAGAGTTTTCCTCCATCTTGACAATCAGGAACTGCCCAGGCAGAGCCGAATGGGCGATACGCGGCGCATACACATCCATGAGGTAGGTTTCCGCCGCGAAAGTTTCTTTGTGTATGATTTCAAACATATTAGGATGATTTTGAATTAGTTTTCAAGCCATTTCACCCGCAAAAGTATGAATTTTACAAAACGAATCAAAAAAATAGTGACATTTTCAGAAAATGTGCATTGCGATGACGGCACAAGCCTCGGCATCAGCCAAGGCATTGTGATGCTTCGTCTGCTCATGGTCGTAGCCGAAAAGCTTGGCCAAAGTCTGCACCTTGTGGTTTTCCGCATCGGGCAACAGCTTTTCCGAGCCTCGGTGCGTGCAGTAGAACTGGTAATCGGGATACCTTATATTATAATGCTTGTGGAGGGCCTTCAGGACACGCTCATCGAACAAGCTGCCGTGAGCCACCATCGGCAGGCCCTTCAACTTATAGGCCACCTTGTGCCACACTTCGGGGAACAGCGGCGCATTCTCAGTGTCTTTCTTCTTGATTCCGTGCACCTTGGTCGTCCAAAAGTCGTAATAGTTTGGCACGGGATGCAAAAGGCTGTAGAACTCATCGTCAATCTCATCGTCACGCACGATGACGATGCCCACGCTGCAAGCACTCGTCAGCTCTGCATTGGCCGCCTCAAAGTCAATGGCTGCAAAGTCGTGCAGGTGGTATTTGGGAACGTATGCGGGCCATTCCGCATAGGGCCAGTCGGCAATCTTTCGCTTTCTAAATCGGTTCCAAAACATAGCGGGCGCAAAATTACAGAATTTTCATTGCGATTCTGAAAAATAATCCTACCTTTGCCACAAATTCAAACCCATCAAAATCAAAACTAACTCATCATGGAACTAAAAGGTTCGAAAACCGAGGCCAACCTGATGGCCGCATTTGCAGGCGAATCCCAAGCCCGCAACAAGTACACCTACTACGCCTCCAAAGCACGCAAGGAAGGCTACAACCAAATCGCCGACCTCTTTGAGGAAACGGCCAACAACGAGAAGGAACACGCCAAGATCTGGTTCAAGCTGCTCCACAACGACGACGTCCCCGACACCATGACCAACCTCAAGGATGCCGCCGACGGCGAAAACTACGAGTGGACCGACATGTATGCTGGAATGGCCGAGACCGCCCGCGAGGAAGGTTTCACCAAGATTGCCAAGCTTTTCGAGATGGTCGCCGCCATTGAGAAGGAACATGAGGAACGCTACCGCAAGCTCCTCAAGAACATCGAGGAAGGCATCGTCTTCTCACGCGAAGGCGACACCGTTTGGCAATGCGCCAACTGCGGCCATATCGTCATCGGCAAGAAAGCCCCTCAGGTATGCCCCGTATGCAACCATCCTCAGTCGTTCTTCCAAATCAAGGCTGAAAACTATTAACTCAAAACTCCTAACTTCAAACTCCTAACTAAAATGAAAAAGTACGTTTGCGACGTCTGCGGTTATGTTTACGACCCAGAAAAAGGCGACCCCGATAGCGGCATCGCCCCTGGCACTCCTTTCGAGGCCATCCCCGACAGCTGGAAATGCCCGCTTTGCGGCATCGGCAAGGACAGTTTCTCTGTCATGGAATAATCCAACAAACCTGTAGAGACGTAGCGTGCTACGTCTCTACAGGTTTATACGACAATACGACTGCCCCGGATGTTGCGAAAACCGGCATTAATACAGCTCCGTCGGAACATTGATAGGTTCCTGGCGGTTGGTTGTTGAATAATCATTCACCGTAAGCACACTATCGACCACATAGGTTGTCATGCCACGCCACGGCAATGCGCCAAGATACTCCTTGTAGTGTAGTTCCACAAACTTGCCTGCGCTGCGTTCCAATTGTTCAGCTACTTTTTTATCAGTTACCGAAAAGTTGAACTCATTCGACTGGATGGTTCCAGTGCTGCTTTTGTAGCCAGCCTGAATCAGACGGCCTTCGTAGGTCTTGAAGACGTAGCCTTTGTAAACGAACAAGTTAAGTTCACCTGCCTTCACGCCACTGCCGAAGACGAAATAGAACTTGAAGAAAAACCAAACCGCAAGGGCAACAAATGCCACAATTCCGATGCCCAAGAAAACTTTACCAGCTTTTTTCATATTCGAATTGCTTAAGAATTACACTGCAAATGTAAGCTTTTTTCCCAACTCCCAAACGAATTGAGCCAAACAATGCAAAAAAAAAATCTCCACCCAAACGGATGGAGATTTTTTCATGTCCTATTAATATAAATAGGTGTATGTAGAGACGTAGCGCGCTACGTCTCTACCAGTAACACCGATTATTTATATTCGGCCAGCACGTCCTTGACGCGGTCGGGGGTCATACGGCCATACACCTTCTCACCGACTTCGATGACAGGAGCAAGACCGCAAGCACCGACGCAGCGGAGGCAGGTCAGAGAGAACTTGCCGTCGGGAGTGACTTCGCCGACGCCAATGCCTAACTGACGCTTCAGCTCGTCCAACACCTTCTCGGCGCCACGCACGTAGCAAGCGGTACCCAAGCAAACGCTGATCGGGTGCTCGCCCTTGGGCGTCATGGTGAAGAAGGAATAGAACGACACGATGCCATAGACTCTCGAGACAGGGATGTTCAGCTCCTTGGCGACCAATTCCTGAACTTCAGCCGGCAAATAGCCGAACTCGCCCTGAACCTTGTGAAGCACGTTGATGACCTCGCCCGGCTTGTTGCCAAACGACTTGCACACTTCCTTCACGAAGTTGATCTTCGATTCTGATAATTTAATAACTGCCATATTTAATTTCCTTTCTATTATTTACTGGTTATTGAATTACTCGCTGATCTCAACGTGTTCTGACTTGTCGAAATAGTGAGTGTGCAGCAGTTCGTGTGACTTGTGGCCGCAAGGCTCACCAAGGAACTCAGCATAGAGCTTCTTGATCGAAGGATTCTCATGCGACTTACGGATCGGCTTGCCCTCGTCCTCGCGGTAGATGGCTTCCGCACGCTTCCTGATGATCTCGCTGTTGCCGTGGTGGTAGGGCTGACCAGCACCGCCGACGCAACCGCCGGGGCAGGCCATGACTTCCACCGCGTGGAACATCTCCTTGCCTTCGCGAACCCTTTCGAGCAGGGCGCGAGCGTTGGACAGACCGTGGGCGATACCGATGTGGATGGGCGTACCGTTGAAGTCAACCCAAGCGTCGCGCACGCCTTCCATGCCACGAAGCTCGTTGAACTCGACCTTTTCGAGCTTCTTGCCGGTGAACACTTCGTAGGCAGTACGGGTGGCGGCTTCGATCACACCGCCAGTGGTGCCGAAGATGACGGCGGCACCCGTGGACTCGCCCAGCGGGTCGTCGTAATCCTCGCTCGGCATGTCCTTCAGGTTGAGGTTGAACTGCTTGATCAGGCGGGCCAACTCGCGGGTGGTGAGGACATAGTCGATGTCGGGGTTGTCGTTCACATAGAACTCCTTACGCTTGCTCTCGAACTTCTTGGCCAGGCAAGGCATGATGGAGACGACGACGAGGTCTTCCCTCTTGATGCCCATCTTCTCGGCCCAGTAGCTCTTGGCGATGGCGCCAAACATCTGCATGGGCGACTTGGCGGTAGAAGGCACGTCGAGCATGTCGGGGAAGAAGTGCTCGAAGAAGTTGACCCAGCCCGGGCAGCACGAAGTGAGGATAGGCAGACGCACGCTCTTGTCGCCAGCCATGTACTTGCTGATGCGGCCGAGCAGCTCGGTGCCTTCTTCCATGATGGTCAAGTCGGCTGCAAAGTCGGTGTCGAACACATAGTCGAAGCCGAGACGACGCAAGGCGGCGGCCATTTGGCCGGTGACGATGCTGCCGGCGGGCATACCGAACTCTTCGCCAAGGGCAACGCGCGTGGCGGGAGCCGTATTGACGATGACGGTCTTCTTGGGGTTGTTGATGGCAGCCATCACGTTGCGGGTGTCATCGACTTCGCTCAAGGCACCGACGGGGCACACTTGGACGCACTGACCACACATGGTGCAAGGCGAATCAACGAGGTCTTGCTCGAAGGCAGGAGCCACGACGGCGCTGAAGCCACGGTTGATGGCGCTCAAGGCACCGACAGTCTGGACGTTGTTGCACATGTTCTCGCAGCGGCGGCACATCACGCACTTGTCCATGTCGCGGATGATGCTGGGCGACATGTCTTGGCGATAGTGGCTCTGCTCGCCCTTGAACGGGATATCGCGGATGCCGAGGTATTGAGCCAAGCTCTGGAGTTCGCAATTGCCACTCTTGGCGCACACCAAGCAGTCGGCCGGGTGGTCGCTGAGGATCAGCTCAACCACAGTGCGGCGGGCGTTGATGACGCGGGCGCTGTGGGTCAGCACTTCCATGCCTTCCACGCAGTCGGTGGCGCAAGCCGGGGCAAGGTTACGGCGCGGGCGACCATTGAAATCCTTGGTCACCTCGACGACGCACACGCGGCAGCCACCGGGTTTGTTTTCAAATTTCATTCCTGCCAACTCGAAATAGCAAAGGGTAGGAATATGGATACCGGCCATGCGGGCGGCTTTCAGAATGGTAGTGCCTTCCGGGACCTGAATCTGTTTGTTATCAATTGTTACGTTAATCATATTTGTTCTCCTCCTCTATTTTATTGGACAGAAATTGCACCAAACTTACATGTGGCGATACAAGCACCGCACTTGATGCACTTGGTGGTGTCGATCACCATCGAAGGCAGCTTGTGGCCAGGAGCGATGTAGTCGGTCTTCGAGATGGCCTCGGCGGGGCAGTTCTTCTTGCAAGCGCCGCAGCCGATGCACTTCTCCTTGTCGATGACGTAGCTCATGAGCTTCTTGCAGACGCCAGCGCGGCACTTCTTGTCGACGACGTGCTCGACGTACTCGTCCCAGAAGTTGTCGAGGGTAGAAAGCACCGGGTTCGGTGAGGTCTGGCCCAGACCGCAGAGGGCGGTGTCCTTAATCACAGCGGCGAGGTTGCGGAGCTCCTGGAGGTCGTCCATGGTGCCATTGCCTTCCGTGATCTTGGTGAGGATTTCGAGCATACGCTTGTTACCGATACGGCAGGGCGAGCACTTACCACAGCTCTCTTCGCAGGTGAACTCCAAGTAGAACTTGGCGATGGCCACCATGCAGGAGGTGTCGTCCATGACCACCATACCACCCGAGCCCATCATGGAGCCGGCAGCGGCGAGGCTTTCATAGTCGATAGCAGTGTCGAGGTGTTTCTCCGTCAAGCAGCCGCCTGAAGGACCACCAGTCTGGACGGCCTTGAACTTACGGCCACCCTTGATGCCACCACCGATTTCGTAGATGATGT
>JAFSJF010000078.1 GCA_017439405.1 Bacteroidales bacterium | reverse complement strand
TACGAGTACCTCAAAAGGGAATGGCCTTTGAAGATAAAGGGGCAGAAATTGCTTCTTGACAAAAACATTGACTGCGTTGAATTTGAAGAAGGACAAATGATAGATAAGCTCTATTTCGACATCAACCGCTGGTTTGAAAGGGTGAAGTATCGAAAATATGAGCCTTTTGGCATTTTCGAGGATTAGGGTTTGCGTTTGATAAACATTGAATCAATTCATAAAGACGACAACATGAAAGAAGAACAAACAAACATCACATCGGATTACAAGGGTGACTTCACCGAAATAGAAGGAACGCCCACCCTTAATGGGAAACGTATGGGAATCTTTGAGAAGAAGCGTTTCAATTACTGGAGGGAAAGAAACCGCTATTTCATGCAACGGATTGAAGCAAAAGGTTTGGATGTCGATGCGAAATATGAGGTGGAGAAAAACGATTTCCTTCAAATGGATGCAAGCGGGAACGAATACTCCATGACGCAATCGCACGACGAATACCTTATGGGTGGTGGCAAATGCTATGGTGGAAACATAGGCGATGTTGTTTCTTTCGAATTGCTTGTGCATTCCCGTCAAGACGGAAAGGAGCAAGAAATACGAATCAGGAAACTCAAAATGACGTGCAAGAACAAACAAGGCGAAACATCCTTTGAAATACTGTTTGGCGGATTCGACTACGATAATTCATTGGATGACTTTTTCGCTGATTTCATGGGAAGTCCGTGTTATTTGTTGAAAAAGCAATAAACACAAAACCAAACAGATGCTAGTCACTTACTTGGTTTGTACGACTTGCGAAAGCCTAATTTCACCAGAAAAGAATGTTTGCCCTGTCTGTGGTCGAGCAGTAGAGTCTGGGGCAAAACCATGTGTTTTTCGGGTTTTGCCCTATGTGGTTTGCAGCAGTTGTGGTTCTCTGATGTCCCCTAATACACATTTATGTGCCGTCTGTGAAACCCCGATGAATCATCATGTCAAACGCAGAATTGTTGAACAACCTGTGGAGTTGGGGATTGTTGGGGTAAAAGGGGCGGCCACTGGCGCACCGTAAAGGACTCTCAGCATTCGAGAAAAGGAAATAGCATACATTTTCTTGTCAGAAACCAGCGAAATCCCGAAAAAAAAGACAGATTTCGCTGGTTTCTGTATTATTCCTTATCCCTCACCAACCTCACACTGCGGCCGCTGCACTTTTCGGTGGTGATGGAATGATAGAAGAAACTGTTACTGAAGTAGATGCCCAAGGCTTCTTTGGGGTTCAGGCAGGATGACGACCAATAAAGACCATACTTGCCTGCCATGCCTACATAATAGAAATCGCGTATTCCTGCCGCCGGCAGAAACACCGCTCCTTGGGCCTCTGCCTTCTCTGTCCAGAAAGGCTCGGTGAGGTTGTTGGGGGTGTAGTCGACATCATCGTCATTATACTTCCGTAGTGGACAATAGATGCTGTCCCAGTCGTCAGGCAGTAATAACAAGCCCCATACACCCTCAACATTTGCTTTTGCAAAACGGATGCCTGTGGCAGTATGCCGCTTCTCAAGAATGTAATCCCATTCCTCGATGGTCAAAGTGCGCCATACGTTTTCCTCATTTCCACCATTGCTGATGGCATTGTAACCCCAGTCAGCCTGACCGTCGCCATCAAATAGGTTCAGCGTGTCAACACCATAGGCGTTATATTGCCAAGCGTCGTCTTCAAAAACATCGCGGCTACACCACGGCTGGTAACAAATCGCTCCATGCTCACGCCCGCTGGCACCCCAAGCGAACAAATCCAACCAATTGCAGCACTTTTCAGCAGAACTAATATTGGCATTGTCACCGCCGATAAAATCAAACTGGTTTTCAGCAAAACGCCAAGTGTTGATCGTGGGCTTGTATTGCAGGTTACCTTTCGAGAAATACACCTGGTCGCCAGCCTCATTAATGGTAAACAACCCGTTGATGGCTCCTTCAGGCGCAGGGGGACGCGGCGGTAGTGGTTCTTCCCTGAAGCCTACCAGCCAAACAATGGCACCTATCAGTAGCGCTGCAACTAGACCAATCCCAATCCTTGAGACTAATCCTGTCATTTCGCTACGTTGCATGGCTTTTCGCAAGGCGTCAATGCTTTGGTAACGCGCTCTTGGATCTTCCTTCAGACAATGTTGCGTTACTGAATCCTTGGCCAATCCATAATGTTGCAAAACTTTGCCCAAGGCATAAATGTCGGTGGCTGGGCAGAACAATTCGGTCTTGACGACCTGTTGTTCTGGAGCACAGTAATCACGAGTAAAGCCTAAATCATGCAGGTAACTCTCGCTCCAACCAAAGCCAAGGTCGATGAGCTTTACATGATGGCCTTTGTTGGTGATGAGGATGTTGCTGGGCTTAAGGTCGAGGTGCAGCATCTTCTTATCGTGGAGATACTCCAAAGCTGAAAACAACTCGTCGCAGAATTGTTTTCTATGTCCTTTCTCTTTGAAATAGTCAGGATGCTGGGCCACAAAAGCCTCAAGGCTGTCGCCGTCGATGTAGTCCATACGGATGAAAGGGCCTTGTTCATCCTCATCATAGGCAAAGTAACGCACAATGTTGGGATGCTCCAACTCAATGCCGAGTTCAAACTCCTTTCGGAACAAGTTCATGTATGCCTCCGAAGAGCGCATGTCCTTTTTTGGACGCTTGACGCAATACACACGGTTGTCCTTGACGAGACGGTAGCAATCACAGGTGCCACCGCTATCAAACAACACTTCATCTTGATTGTGCTGTACAGGATTGATGAAATCGGAATCGCTCATTAGGCTGCCTCCTTGATGAATAACTCGGTCAAGCCGTTTTGGCGTCCAGCCACATAACCCAACTCATTGCCGGCGGCATCGCGCACAATCTCGCCATTGCGGATGACTTGGTACACTTGCAAAGGATACTCCAAACGAAAACTAAGGATGGTCACTTCATCGTTGACAAGCAATTTGCCGTTCAAACTCTCTGTCACACGGAATTTGTTTTCACCGATACACAGCAAAGCGATATGACGGTTGGGTAGCCATGATGCCTCAACCGTTGTGCCTTCGCGAATCTCGTCGGCGAAGAAAGCCTTCTCCATCCAGTCGCTCTCAACAGGTTGGGCACCCGTCAGCGCTTCCCATGAAGGCGAACCGAGATAATGCGCCAAAGCGTCAAGCGTGGCTTTGCGTGGCGCGATGGGCGTCTTTGCATAACCCATCAGCCGTTTCAGTGTATTGACTCCCAGACGATCGCTGGCTGGAAAAGACTCTGACAGCACCTCGAAATCCTTGGCGTTACTGAAGTCCAGCCCCGACTTCTTCTTGATCATTGCTATGATGGGAAGGGATAACATGGTTTCGCTTATTTTGGGCAAAAATAAGCATTTTCATGTTAGGAATCGAAAGAAAATGCAAATGGATGAAATGGATGAAAAATGAAAGTCTGTTAAGGGCTACTTTTGCACTATTCGATTACGTGAGCAGATGGAAAACCTTCAAAGCAACATCCACATCGGGCAACTTATCCGTGAGCAACTCAAAGCCGACCAGCGCAGCGCAAGCTGGCTGGCACGTGAGATTGGCTGCTCGCGCAACCATCTTTACAAGGTGTTCCGCAAGCCTTCGCTGGATGGCGAACTGCTGCTCAGCATTTCCTTGGCCATGAATTTCAATTTCTTTCGGTATTACACGACAGCGTTTCACGAAGGCTTAAAGGCGAGATTGGGCGAGGAAACCTGTTGATTTGGGGATTGGCGGCCACTGGCGCAGCACGAAAGACTACCAGCATTTCGAGAAGGGAACAAGTGCGTTTTCGGAAAAGTTGCTATCTTTGCAGGCGAAAACATATATTATGAGCCAGGAACAAAGAGCAACGGAATTTGTCATCTTTTGCATTGAGAACACGGCTTCTCGTCTTGGGATTTCGGGTGCCGAAGTCTATAAGGAGCTAAAACGCATCAACGGCATTTCGGCGTTTCTATACCCAAGCTATGCAACGCTACACACTCAGGGCAAAGACTATATCGTGGATGAGACACTCCAATATATCAGCCGTTATAACCCTGAGTTTATACAAGGGAAAGGAGCTTTGTCATGAAGGTTTATCACGGTTCCATAGTGGAAGTTAGAATGCCATTGGTTAGCGTTGGGAGAGCGAAGCTGGACTTTGGGAAAGGCTTCTATGTTACAGATTTGGAGGAACAGGCCATTTCTTGGGCTTTGCGACCTTTCAATGCTGACAAACCTCAGATTCTCAATATCTATGAGTTTGACAAGGACAAAGTTTTGACATCAGAAGTCAGATACCTGCGTTTTGACCATTATGATGGTGAATGGCTTGATTTTGTGGTGGCCAATCGTCGAGGAGAAGACCTTTGGAAAGCGTACGAAATCGTTGAAGGAGGCATAGCCAATGACGACGTATTCAACACCATAGAACTTTACACAGCCGAACTGATTCCAAGGGAAGAAGCCCTGAAACGGTTGCAATATGAAAAGCCCAACAACCAGATTTGCATCCTGAAGCAGTCCATTGTTGATGAGAATCTGCATTTTGTTCAATCTGTAAGGATAGGAGAGTAAAAAATGGCGGAAAACCCTTTGATCAATGAGACTTTGCTTCAGATGAAGTATGCCCGCGTGGTCGTATTGTTGGCCGAAACGCTTGACACCAGCCAGGAGCAAGCCCTCGACTTGTTTTACAACTCCGATACCTATAGTTACTTAAGCCGCAAGATGTATCATTTGCACAACATGGGCGATGCTTATCTTGTGGATGAAATCATCTTGGAACTACAAGCCAAGCAATAAAGTCTCATCTCGGGCGAAACCGACCATTTTTGGGGCAGATTTCGCCCGAAGTTTCTGTCAGAAATCAGCAAAATCTATCAAAAAAAGACTCATTTCGCTGGTTTTTGACGGGAAATGCTGTGCTTGTTGAACCTATACTTGTGCAAAAGGGCTTGTTCGTCAAGGAAGGCACAGGCCGTGGCACTTATTATGAACTAAGGTAGGGGAATGGACTTAACTTTTCTATCCTGCCTTTCCTGCAAGCAAGGAAACCGACCTGTTTTTGAAACGTTCTCGCCCAATGGAAACCCAAACTCAATCCCGCTTCCCGTCCAACGTATCCACGATGCACTCAACCAGGTTGTAAGCGCCGTCGTAAACGTCCTTCAGCGTGGCGTCGAGCATGTAGGCCGGCGTGGTGAAGACGAGTTCGGCGTTGTCGGCGCACACGTCGCCGTGCTCGGTCTGCACATGCTGCGCACCCCATTGCCTCACGTTGTCGGCGTCGGGCGTGCCTTCGTTGCCCAAGGTGACGCACACGTCGGGGATGAGCTTGGCGAACATCACCGGCGCGATGCACATTCCGCCGATGGGCTTCTTGGCGGCGTGGGTCTCGAGGATGGCGCGGGCCACGTCGGGCTGCACTTCCATCTCGGCGCCTTTGTAGGCGTAGTCGCATAGGTTCTTGGCCACGCCGTAGCCGCCGCTGAAGAGCAAGCCGTCGAAGTCGTCGGCCTTGTATTCCTCGATGGGACGGACGTTGCTGCGGGCCAAACGGGCGGCCTCGGTCAGGATGTTGCGCTGTTCCTCGGCCAGCTCATCGGTGAGATGGTCGATGACCTCGGTTTGCGGGCGGTTTGGCGCAAAGCATTGGTATTCACAATGATGCTGCTCGATGGAGAGCAAAAGGGTGATGGCTTCGTTGATTTCGCTGCCGTCTTTCCGACCGCAGCCTGCAAGGATTACTGCAAATTTCTTCATGGTGCTTGTGTTTTGATTTGGCCGCAAATTTACAACTTTTTTGAACAAAAAGCCTTACCTTTGCAGCCTAATTAATTAAGGTATGGAACAAGAAAACCCCACTCGCACCGAATTGGCCGAACTCGGCGAGTTCGGCCTCATCGACCAGCTGACCGCCGACTTCCCGCTGCGCAACGCATCCTCGCTGAAGGGCGTGGGCGACGATGCCGCCGTCATCAACCACGAGGGAATGCGCACGCTCGTCTCGGTCGATATGCTCATCGAAGGCATCCACTTCGACATGACCTATTGCCCGCTGAAGCACCTTGGCTACAAGGCCGCCGTCAGCAATTTCTCCGACATCTACGCCATGAACGGCACACCCACGCAAATCGTGGTCGGACTGGGCGTTTCCAACCGTTTTTCCGTTGAGGCGTTGGACGAACTCTATGCCGGCATCCGCTTGGCCTGCGAGCGTTACAACGTCGACATGGTGGGCGGCGACACGACGAGCAGCAAAACGGGTCTCGTCATCTCCATCACGGTCATCGGCATGGCGAAGGACGAGGACATCGTCTATCGCAACGGCGCGAAGAAGAACGACCTGCTATGCGTGACGGGCGACTTGGGCGGGGCCTACGTCGGCCTGCTCATCCTCGAAAGGGAGAAAGTCGAGTTCCTCTCCAATCCCAACATGCAGCCCCAACTGAAAGGTTTGGAGTATGTGCTTGAACGCCAGCTGAAACCCGAAGCCCGAAAGGATGTTGTGGAGCAACTCAAGGCCTTGGGCATCAAACCCACTTCGATGATCGACATTTCTGACGGCTTGGCTTCAGAAATCCTGCACCTTTGCAAGGAGTCGAAAGTGGGTTGCCAACTCTACGAAGAGCGCATCCCCATCGACCCGACCACCGACAAGATGGCCAAGGAGTTCCAAATCGTGCCTTCGGTGGCGGCCCTCAGCGGCGGCGAGGACTACGAACTGCTCTTCACCATCGACCAGAAGGATTACGAGAAGATACAAACCCTTTCAGCCGACGTGACCGTCATCGGCTACATGACCGACAACGTGGGCGTGGCCGAGATGATAACCCCTGACAACCACGTCATCCCGATCAAGGCGCAGGGCTGGGACCATTTGAGGAAAGTCGAAGAAAAAGGCTAACATTTTGCGCTGAGCGGTATTTTTGGGCAAAAAGATTTTGCGCTGAGCGGTATTTTTCTTTGTAATTCAAATAAAATCAGTAATTTTGCAACATTGATTATCATCAACAAATAAAAACATGAATTACCATGAATTGACTACGAATTATCCACTAATCATTTTTGAAAATTCGTGAAAAATTCCTGATAATTTGTGTTCAGAAAACCATGCCCGAAATCCCCGAAATAGTAAAAACCAAGCTCGCCGCGCTGCCCAACAAACCCGGCGTGTACCGCTATTTTGACCAAAACGGCACGCTGATTTACGTCGGCAAAGCCAAAAACCTGAAACGCCGCGTGAGCAGCTATTTCAACAAGGAACAATCGGGCAAGACGCGCGTCCTCGTGAGCAAAATCGCCGACCTCGAATATAGCATAGTTGACTCGGAATCAGAGGCTTTGCTGCTTGAAAACACGATGATCAAGCAGTACAAGCCGCGCTACAACATCATGCTCAAGGATGACAAGACCTACCCGTGGATTTGCATCAAGAAGGAGGCCTATCCGCGCGTGTTCCTGACGCGAAAGAAGCTGAACGACGGCTCGGAATACTTCGGCCCCTATCCTTCCGTGCGCACGGCGCATATCCTCTTGGACCTGCTCGGCCAAGCCTACAAGATACGCTCATGCCGCACACCACTGACCGAAATCGGCGTGGAGAAAGGCAAGTACAAGGTTTGCTTAGACTACCACATCCACAAGTGCAACGGCCCGTGCGAAGGCTTGATTTCGAAGGACGACTACAACGCCATGATTGCCGAAATCCGTGAAATCATCAAGGGCAACATGGGCGGCGTGCTTCGCGACCTGAAAGCCCAGATGATGGACCACGCCTCGCGGATGGAGTTTGAGGAAGCACAATCAATTAAGGTGAAATACGACCTTCTGGAGGAATACCGGAGCCGTTCGACGGTGGTGAGTGCAACGATCCACGACGTGGAGGTGTTCTCCTACGTCGATGACGAGGAGACCTTCTACGTCAACTACATGAAGGTGAAAGACGGCGCGGTGGTGCAGAGCCACAGCTTCGAGGTGAAGCGCAAGTTGGAGGAAACGGCAGAGGAGCTTTTGCTCTTAGCCGTCACCGAATTGCGCCAGCAGTTTGGCGACCACGCGCCCGAAATCATCGTGCCGGTGAAGCTGGACTACGCGATTGAGAACGTTGAAGTGACCGTGCCCCAACGCGGCGACAAGCTGAAGCTCCTTGACCTCTCGCGCCGCAACGCCGTGCAATACAAGATCGACTTGGAGAAACAACGCAGCCTCGTTGACCCGGAACGCCACCAGAAACGGGTGCTCAACCAATTGAAGGAAGCCTTGCAATTGGACGAAATGCCCGAAGTCATCGAGTGCTTCGACAACTCCAACTTCCAAGGCGACTACGCCGTGGCGGGCATGGTGCAGTTCGTCAACGGCAAGCCCAACAAGGCGGGCTACCGCCATTTCAACATCAAGACAGTGGAAGGCCCCGACGACTATGCTTCGATGAAAGAGGTGGTGCGCCGCCGCTATTCACGCCTCATTGAGGAAGGCAAGCCCTTGCCCAACCTCATCATCACCGATGGCGGCAAAGGCCAGATGGAAGTGGTCAGGCAAGTGATTCAAGATGAGCTGCATGTGGAGATTCCCATCGCGGGTTTGGCCAAGGACGACCGCCACCGCACCAACGAGCTGCTGTTTGGCTTTCCGCCAGTGGTTGTAGGGCTGAAGCCCAATTCCGAAGTTTTCCGTCTATTGACCCACATTCAGGACGAAGTGCACCGCTTCGCCATCACCTTCCACCGCAAGAAGTTCGAGAAAGGCTTCATGCACTCCGAGTTGGCCGACATCAAGGGCGTCGGGAAGAAGACGGCAGAGAAGTTGCTGCTCGAGTTGAAATCCGTCAAGGGCGTCAAGGAGGCCACGGAAGCACGCTTGGCGGAAATCATCGGCGCGGCGAAGGCCAAAATCGTGTTCGGGCATTTCCATTCCGCTGGTTTTTAGGATATTTGGGTTGTTGGGACAGTTTTTTGCGTACTTTTGCCCCCTTGAAAAAGGCGGAAATCCTATGCGAAGCATATTTTATACATTGATTTATAACGAATTACGGCGTTGGTAAATCCCAGATTCATGCTTTCGTGTACCCTTAATCCAAGACAGGCTGAACTTATGGCTTGCCTTGGATTGTTTTTTATACCGCTTCGCGTCATTGCGAGCGAAGCGACGAGGAGTTTGCGTCCCAACATTTTGTCTTTTTACCAACATTTTGTCCGAAACCGCCTAACATTGAATCACCCTGAACGTGGATAACGGCGCCGCCTCGGAAGGCTCACGAGTGAATGTTAGCGGTGTCGACGTGAATTTCACTACTGGCGACAAGATCCTTGTTGTGAGCGATAGCAAGTATCTTGGCGATTTGATTCACAACGGCACGAACTTCAGCGGCGATATCATTCACGCAACGGAGGGTGCCACGCTTTATTTCTATTTCTGTGGAAACAAGCCCGTGATGAATGTCACTACGGCAGCAGAATTGGAACAAGTTGAAACATACGCATCAAATTGCTATGTAAACATCAGCGACCAAACCTCCGGACTGCCGGTGATTTCGATGGCTCCGGCCAACGAGACCTACTCATCAAGTGTTACAACCTACACAGCCCGTTTGCACAACAAATGCTCGTTGGCGAAGTACAGTATCGATTCCCCGTCCTTTGCCCCCGTTTCCGTCAAAGGCATGAATAATAAAGTGATCATCAGCTTTAATAAAGCCGACAGCGATGCCGACAACAACGGCTTCTCTTATGATATGGACGGCGATGGTGTCATCAGAATGGCAGGCAAGAACGCAGATAACGAGACTTGGGCGATTGTGCTTCCTAATATTAATGCGCTCGCACCTGGTGAAGAAGGCACGGTTTACACCAATGGATACACAGGCTGCCGGCCCTATATGACCCAGATTTTTATGGATCGCTATTACGAGCCTGAAGGTTATAGTTTCCCTCGATTGACCATAAACACTCCAGATGGCAATAAAACCATCGACCTTTCGACGGTCACTGAAAATACAGTAGTTGAAGACGGCTGGACGGTGACAGGAACACTCGGCGCAAAAGTCAAAATCACCATCGCCGACGGCGCGGCAGTGACCTTGAGCGGTGTAAGCATCAATGCTGAGGGCAATTGGACCAACGGTGACTATGCCGGCATCACTTGCGCAGGCGACGCCACCATTCTCCTTGATGGCACAAACACCGTGAAGGGATTCCACGAAAACTATCCCGGCATCATTGTGCCCGAGGACAACACGCTCAGCATCAACGGCTCGGGATTTCTCGCCGCCAGCAGCAATGGCAAGGGCGCGGGCATCGGGGCCG
Organism: Bacteroidales bacterium; assembly: GCA_017439405.1. GTDB lineage: Bacteria > Bacteroidota > Bacteroidia > Bacteroidales > F082 > Limimorpha. The sequence continues at coordinate 62,956 of JAFSJF010000078.1, read as the reverse complement.
GTTACAGTGGTTCTGTTTCTGAGCCAATTGCTTGTGGCAATATTGTCATTCTGGGCGGCACCATCACGGCTAACGGTGGCAGCAATGCAGCGGGCATCGGTGGCGCCAACAATTCAAGCTGCGGCAACATCACCATCAGCGGCGGAACGGTTACGGCCACTGGCGGAACAAGTGGCGCAGGCATTGGCAGTGGCAACTCCGCTCAGTGTGGCGCCATATTGATCAATGGCGGAACGGTTTCAGCCAATGGCGGTGCTGCCGCTCCTGGGATTGGCGTTTCTGGAAGTGGCGATGTTGCCAGCATCACCATTACAGACGGCGTGACGCAAGTCGTAGCAACGAAGGGTGGTTCATCTGCTGCATACTCTATTTTTGGCGGAACTGGTTCGGTGCTGATCGGCGGTGTTTCGGGTAATGTAACGGAGAGTCCTTTCTATTATCCTTCGGCAGCTCCCGCCACTGGAGGCCACGCACTTGCCGACTCTGAAGTTGGCGAATTAGTAGGCACTGACGGACTGGCATACGCCGCAGCCGACAAGGACAACCTGCCCGATGGCGTGTCCGCTGCGGGCATGGTGGCCTACAAGGACGGCTCTAACGGCCTGGTCATCGCCCTCGCCGACGAAGCCAGCACGATGGACTGGAGCACGGCCTGCGGCGCAAGCGGAGCAGCCGCCCACACACCTATCGTGACAGGCCAGACGTGGAGGCTGCCCAGCTGGGAAGATTGGAAGCATATCCGCGACACTTACGGTTATAATGGCACAGCCCTGAACACCGCTATCGAAAATGTCGGAGGCACAGCCATCCCGACGGCTCGTTTTAATCCGGAAACCGAGTCCATGACTAACATATACTGGTCATCTACGGAGTTCGCTGACAACACTGCCCAGGCACACGTCTCGGGCATCAACGGCGGGGGCGAGATATTCGCCGGCGAGGGCGACCATGACCTCAAGGACGCATCGAAATCTGTTCGAGCCGTCCTCGCTTTCTGACCTATTTACCCATTCACCCTGTTCTTGCTAATTTGCCATTTGCAAGAGGTAAGAGGGGAATTTGCAATTCCCATGTATAACGCAAAAGGCAGCCTTCGGGTTGCCTTTTGTTATAGTGTGGGTCTGTAGGGACACACCGCGTGTGTCCGCCGTGTTGTGTATGGGTTTGCCTGCCGGTGTGCTGCCGTAGGTCGCGGCCTACGGTTACTGGAGGTTGCGTCTTTCAGACGCGGACGGGAGGGCAGGGTGTATGTGGTCAGGGATTGAAATCGTAAGAGCTTTACATTCGATGCGTTTTATCGGAATCCAGAGGCTGTTTTTCTGCATTCTATCGGAATAGTTCTCGCCTTGGGCTGGCTGTTGGGACGCGACTGAAACGAAAAAAGCCAGCTTCAACGCTGGCTTTTTTGGATTTCTTGAAACCACGCTTCAGGCTTATTGCAGCTTGAAGTTCACGGGGATTTGGTACGACACGCGCACGGCCTTGCCGCGTTGCTTGCCAGGCTTCCACTTGGGCAACGACTTGATGACGCGCACGGCTTCTTCGTCGCAGCCGCCGCCGATGCCACGGAGCACCTTCACGTTGGAGATGCTGCCGTCGGTCTCGACGACGAAACCGATGAACACACGTCCTTGGATGCCGCTCTCACGGGCAATCTGAGGGTACTTGGTGTTCTTGGCGACATACTCCAGCAGTTTCTGCTCGCCGCCAGGGAAGGAAGGCATCTCTTCCACAATCTGGAAGATTTCCTGCTCCACGACTTCCTCTTCCTCGATTTCGGGAGCCACATACTCCTCAATGACTTCGTTTTGCTCGACTTCGGCGTTGATTTCGATGTCTTCCACCTCAACGTCGTCTTGCACGATTTCCAACTGGGTGGTCTGCTTCGGAACTTCCACGGGTTGCGGTTTCTGTTCCTCTTGCTTGGTGATGTCAACCATTTCCTCTTCCACCACCTCGGCGGTGCGGAGCAGGCTGGGGTCGATTTCGCGCTTGTCGTAGCTCTTGTGCTCGAAGGCTAACCAAGCAATCAGTAAGCTGATGATGAGGCCTATCTGGGTGAACATCAGTTTCTTGTTCTCAAGATTGGCTTTTGCTGACTTTTTCTCTTCCATAGTTATGTGTCTTTTGAATTATTGCTTAATGAATCACGTTGCGAAAGTAGTAATAATTTGAATACAAAACGCGGTCGAGGCGAATTTTATTTTTTGTCCTTGAAAAAAAGAAAAAAAACCGACACACCGACGAGGGTGCCCATGCTGTCGGCGAGGAAGTCGAACCAGTCGCCAGTGCGCGTAGGCACCAGGAATTCCTGCATGAGTTCGGTGAGCCCGCCATAGCCGATGCCAATGAGTGCCGTAAGCAGCAGGGCCTTCTTTTGATAGGCTTTCCCGTTGGAAACGAACTGTTTGCGGTAGCCCCAGATGCATAAAAACGCGAAGGTGGCATACATGAGGATGTGTACCATCTTGTCCATCCCGATGACGGGCTTGACACGTGGAAAAACAGAACCCGGAAGTCCTGTGAGGAAAAGAATGAAGATTCCGCACAGGATTCCCGGGAAACTATTTCTTGTCAATCTATTGAAGTCCATAGATTCGCTTCGCTTTTTTGAAGGCATGTCATGCCGAAACTTCAGTTGAGCGTGTCTAAGCCTTCAAAAAGATCGGAATGACATGGGGCTTAGCCGATCTTGGCTTCATAGGCTGCGGCGTCCATAAGCCTGTCAAGCTCGGCAGGGTCGTTCACCTTGATCTTGATGATCCATGCTTCGCCGTAGGGGTCGGTGTTGACCAGCTTGGCATTCTCCTCGTCGGCTAAAGCCTCGTTGACTTCGAGGATTTCGCCGCCGACGGGCATGAGCAGTTCGGCCGTGGTCTTCACGGCTTCGATGGCACCGAATTCTTCTTGGGCGTCGAGGGTCTCGCCGACGAGGTCGGGGTCAACATCGACGAAGGTGATGTCGCCGAGCTCGTGTTGTGCATAGTCAGTGATGCCGACGTATGCGGTCTCGCCTTCAAGGCGGATCCACTCGTCGTCGTTAGTGTACTTCAGGTTGGTTGGAATGTTCATTTTTTTGTATGATTTGAATTGGTTAATCAGGCTGCGAAATTACGCATTTTTGTTGTCCGTTGCCCAAAATCGTCTGTTTTTTTATTGCGAGAGGTTGAACCTGACGGTGATTCCGGCAAAGGTCGTGCTGTTCTTGACCGATGTGGAGACGAAGGGCCTGTTGAAGTCGTGCTTGAAGAAGGCTTGCGCACTCAGTCGCTGGCTGAAGTTGTAGTCGGCGGTGAGATAGATGTTGATCTTGTCTTGGCCGGCCGACACTTGGTTGTTGTTCTCGTCGATGCGGCGCAAGATGGTCTTGTCGTGCTTGAAGCCGAGGTCGAGTTTCAGGACGAGGTCGTTCTTGATGGTGCGGCTGCCTCCGTCGCCGGTGAGGGGCTTGATGTTGAATGAGAGGTCCTTGATGCGGTATCCTGCGCCGATGACGAACTCGTGGCTGTTCACTTCTGTCAGTTGGTTGTTGGAGAAGCTCATGGTCAGCGTCCGCGACTTCTTGAACTGGAAGTTGGTGGAGAGCGAGTTCTGGAAGCCGAGGTCGATGCCGATGAGGGGCATGTATTGCTCGTTGAGCACCATCTGCATGATGTCGTATTTTGGGATGATTGTGCTGCTGTTCTCGAAGGTCTGGATGGTGTTGTTGGGGTCGTAATACACGTTGCTTGCCCATGAGCTGATGGCGTAGCTCGACTTGTAGGAGTGGGTGATGCTGATGCTCTTGAAAAGCTTGCCCAAGGCGGGTATGTTGGTCAGGCCGTTGTAGGTCAGTGTCCAGTTGGGGAGCGGGATGGCGGGGAAGGGGCTGAGCTTGATCTTGTTGGCGTCTTGGCCTGTATAGGCGGCGATGAACGAGTACATCAGCACGTCCAAGGTCGAGGCGCCGTAGCCCACGGGGAAGTAGTCGCCGGCAATGCTGTCGTAGGCGTATTGGTTCACCTGCTCGATCCATTGTGGGTTGTCTTTCGCGATGCGCTCGGCGATGATTTTGCGGTTGTCGAGCAGGGCGTTGAAGAGCAGCGAGTTGTTGGTGCTGTCGGGGACGAACGATGTGCCCCACATGAGGTAGCTCATGCTGAAGCTTCCGCTGTTGGTGGGGGTGAAGGTCTCGAAGTCTTGCAGTGTCTCGTTGTAGCGGAAATAGTGCTGGTAGTTTTCGGTGTAGGTGCGGTTGCCGGTGAAGTCGATTTTCAGCCCTTGTAGCGGCTCTGCGTTGATGCGGTAGTTGATGGTCTCGGTCTTGCGCCTGATGTAGGGGCTGCTCAGGATGGAGTCGTGGGTGATCCATCCGTCAGGTTCGATGCTGTGGGCCACTGCTTTGTTGTATATGTCGGAGTCGTTGCCGAAGCTGCTGCCGATGACGAAGCCGAGGCCGGGTGACCAACCGTTGGTGTTCATGCCGAGGAATTGCGCCTTGGGCAGGAAGCCAGGCAGTGATTGTCCGTTGGTGAGCGAGTAGGTGCCTGAGACTTTCTTGACGAGGGTGAGGATACGCAGGCTGTTGTCAAGGACGATCTTGCCGTAGTCCGTCTTCGGCTTCGACTTGGTCGAGTCGGCCACTTTGTCGTCTTCCTTGCCTTTTTCCCTGTTTTTGTCGTTGCGGCTGTTGCCGCGGTCGTTGTTGCCACGGCGCTGGGTGGTGTTGAGGTTCTTCAGGTAGGGCACCTTGCTGTAGAGTTTTGTGAAGTCGAGCGTGGCGTTGCCTTGTATGTTGTTGGAGTTCTCGATTTCGTTGCCCAATCGTGCTTGTATCGACTGTGCCGATGCGGTCCAGTTGTAGGTGCCTTGGTAGTTGGCAGTGGCGGTAATCCAGTTGAAGATGGGTATCTTGTTGATAGGCAGGGTGTAGCTGGCATTGAGGTTTTGCTGGAAGCGCGACATGGAGCCAAGGTGCAGCAGCTCGTTCTTGATGGTGTCGCGGTTTTTCTGCCACGTCTCAGGGTCTTGGCTCTTATCGACGAATCCGGCAGGCTCGTAGATGTAGGCTTGAGCCTGTGCCGAGTAGTCGAAGGTGAGGGCCTTGGTGAGGTCGTAGCGCACCTGGTAGTTGCGGTTCCAGTCCCATTGCTTCGAGTAGGTGGGCGTGATCAGGATTTCGCCGCCACTCTTGTTGCGCAGTTCGCGCTCGCTGTAGTAGCGATACATCTCGGTGTTGAAGGTGATGCTCTTGGGTGCGTAGTAGAAGTTGATGTCCTTGATGATCTGGAGGGCGGGTTTCGAGGCCCATCTCGCGTTGGCGAAGGGTGCCACGTTTTTCGGGTTGCCGGCGTAGTTGTAGCCCAGTCCGCCCCGGTAGGTCTTCACGTCGTAATACTTGATGTCAGTGTTCTCTTGGTAGGTCTCGCTGTAGGAGAATGACAGGTTGAAGTTCTCGATGTCGTAGATATGGACGCGTGGCATGTTGCTTTTTCCGCCGAGGCCACGGTTGGGGTCACGTGGGTTGCCCTTTTCCTGGCTCTTTCCGCTGCCGTCGTCTTCACCGCGCTTGCGCTTGTTGGCGACGCGCTCTTTGCGGACGTTCATGAAGTTGATGTTCTTGTAGCGCGTGAAGTCGTGGATGGTTGACTTGAGCGAGTCGCGCTGCTGGTCGGTGTTGAGGGCGGCGAGGGCGTCGGCCATCTTGATGTCGGGGTCGTATGGGTTGTATAGGGGGGTGACGTTGGTCTCGCCATAGTCGAAGTGCATCGGGATCTTGAGTCCGGTGTTTTCGATGAACTTGCCCAATTCGAGGTCGGTGGAGACGGCGAACTGCGAGTTGGCCACGAACTCGTTGCTGGTGATGTCGCTATCCAAGGCGCCGAATCCCGCCGAGTTGTATGAGCCGGTCAGGGTCAGGCGGCCAAGGTCGGCCAAGGTGGTCTCCAACCGTCCCGTGGCGGCCACTCCGCCTTTGCTGCTCAACTCGGTGAGGCGTAGCTCGTTGACCCACACCACCACGCTCTTCGGCAGGCCGTCGTCTTCGCTGGCAAGGTTCTGGCGCTTCGGGTTGCGTATGCCAATCATCATGGCTTCCACGTCGCTGATGCTGGGGTTGCCTATCACCTTGATGGTGTGGTAGTAGTCCTTTCCGTCCACGTTGCCTTTTCTCACCTTCTCGGAGTAGATGTAGTTGAGCCTCACGGTGCTGTTCGGTTGGTTCATGGCCTCGTTGCGGTGTTGCTTCACCTCTACGAGGTCTTCCAACCGGATGTCCATGTTGTTGATCTCGGGCCAGATGGCTTCCTTGTTGGTGTAAGGTGTTCCCCATGGGGTCACCTTCATTGGGATCTCATACTCGTAGTAGTTTTCCGTGAAGTCGGTGCCGAGGCGCAAGAACACGGTGAGGTCTTGGTCTTCCAAGGGGCTTTCGCTGTCGGCGGCTTCGGCGTGGACGAACATCTTGAGGTATTTGTATTGTCGGAAGTCGAAGTCGGTGGTCTTGTAGATGGCACGTCCGTCGCCGTCCACGAGGTTCTGCACTTTCATTTGCAGCGACTGCTCGTTGATGCGTGTGGTTTGCACCGAACCGACCATGATTTCCTGCTGGATGCCAGGGGGGATGACGTAGGGTACAGGCTCGCGGCGGCTGTTCTCGTCGATGCTGACGGCGGAGATGTCCATCTTAGTCTCGTTGCTGACGTCGTCGGGCTGGTATTCGCCAGGGGCTTGGATGCTCTGCGAATAGGTGCGCCACTCGCCCTTGACGAGGTCCAACGTGGCGAAGCGCAACACGATGGGACGCTGGAATTCGTTGACGAACATGCGCATGAAACGGATGGACGAGTAGTCGTCGATGTGCCCTACGACGCGGTCGGGTTGCTTGATGGGAATGCGGAACTGGTACCATGTCACCTCCGTGGTGGTGCTGTTTGCCAGGGTTATGTTGGTGGCATGGAAGATGTCGGCGATGTGGTTTTGGCCGACGACCATCTTGGCGGGGTCGAGGTCGATGACGTACTGGTAGTAGCGTTCCGACTCGTTCAGCGTGTTGTCGTTGTTGATGTCTTCCGCGTCGGGCAGTATGGAGTTGCTGTTGATGTAGGTCTCGGTCTGTTGAGTGTCGCTGGGCGAGTTGCCTTCCTGCCCGTTGAATTGCTTGTAGCGGAAGAGGATGCTTCCGTAGGCTTCTTCTGTCGAGTTGTCCCACTCTGACGAGCGGTAATGGTGGAAGTTGTCGCCCGACGGGTCGTCGTAGGCGTTGGCGTAGGCTCCCGATCCCTCGCCGAAATAGCTTCTGATGGGGTTAAGATAGACTTCCTCGAAGAAGGTGCGCTCGTCCACGTTGCGCAGGCCATCGAAACCGACATCCTGGTATTGGCGGGCGTCCGACTCGTTGCTGAAGGTGCCCACCAGGTCTTGCATGACGGGGACACGGCCCCAGATGGTGGTATCGACGTTTTCGACGTTTCCCGAAGTGGGCAGGCCGTTTTCGTAGAACTTGCGTCCGTCGCGGAGGATGTCTTCCGAGATGTCGCCAAGGTTGATATAGAGTTTGCCGGGGTTGTTTTGGTATTCTTCGTCGGCGAAGGGGTCCATCAGCCAAAACTCGATGTACTCGATGTTGGTGGCCTCGAAGTCGGTCGATTCCATGCGTCTCATGATGCCGGCCCAGCGGCTGCGCGGGTCGTTGAGCTTTCCCTCTGAGTTGATGCCGGCGGAGTAGGAGGTAGGCACTACGTCGTAGTTGTAGGGCCCTCTCTCGTCGGGATAGTAGGCCAGGTTGAACACGGCGATGTTGGTCGGGGTGCCGGCGGCGATGTCCTTGGTGGGGAACAGCTCGGTCTCAAGCACTTGGCGCACGGCATGTTTCGATAGTTCTTCCTGCGTGATGTTGCGGGGCCGCGACAGCGAGGTGGTCTCGTAGAACACGGTGTTGTCGATGGAATACCATGCTAGTTTCGCGCGGTTTTTGCCGTAGTCGAGGCCGGTTCCTGCGGCGGCTTCGGGGAAGAGGTCGTGCTGGTTTTGCGGCGTGCTGGCCATGCACCATGCGGAGGGCAGGCGCAGGTCGATGGTTGACTTGGCGCCCTCGAAGTCGTCGATGTAGGAGGTGCCTTTTTCGCTTGCCGAGCGCGAGAGGCCGGGGATGAAGCGGGCAAACTCGCCGTCGATCCTGATGCGCGACGGCGCCTTGGTGCTGATGCCCGGCAGCGCGTTGATGAAGCTCGTCAGCCAACGGGCCTCTGTGTTGTAGCTCAGGTCGGCGCCGTATATCGTGTTGGCGATGGCTTCCTCGCCGTAGTTGATCTTTTGGGTGTATGACTTCTCTCCGAGGTATAGCACCGTGCCGCCGATGTGGAAATCGGGGTTGAACTCGTGCTCGACACGGGTGCCGAGGAAGGTCTTTTTCAAGGCGCTGAAGCCCGAATTGGCCTCCAAAGCGATGTTGATGGGCGTGCCGCTGTTGAGGATGCCTTCGTTGAGAATCGTCACACGACCCAAGGTGTAGTCAACGGTATAGTCCACGTTCTCGACGAGTTGAACGCCGCCTGCTGTGACGGTCACCGAGCCTTGTGCCACGTTCATGGCGTTGAGGCTGATCTCGCTGCCCGATTGCGACGAGTAGTAGCCTCGCAGCGTGAACTTGTTTTTCTCCGAATATTGTTCCGCCAAGGTCTTGGTCATCGTGTAGAGCGAGTCGTAGGCGTATTTCGCTGCCAAGTCGGGCTCTTCGGGAAAAACGTGGGTATGGATGTGCTTGCCAAAAGGCTCAAGCACGGGGAAGAAGATGCGTCCGTTCGACGAGTTGATGGTGCCGCCTTGGGTGGCCGCGTTGTCCAAGAAGTCGAACACGCCGTCGCCGCCTGCAATGGGGTTGTTTTGCGAAGTGAGGTTGTCGAGATTCATCAGGTGGAGCAGCGAGACGCCTTTTTGCGAACCTTCGGTGAAGTAGCCCATCGGGGTGCTGTTCGAGTTGCCGTTGTAGAAGATGTATAGCATGAAGTCAGCCGAACTGACTTGGAAGGCCCTGAAGTTATAGACGTTCTTCATCATCAGGTTCCAAATGGGCATCTTGGTGTTCACTGTAGTGCCTTTCAAGAGCTTGGCCACCAGTACGTTGGGCGTGTTGATGCCTTGGTCGGAGAACTCGCCCACTTGATACACTTCGTCGGAGCCGACGATGGTGTATTGGTAGGCCACCGCCAAGGTTTGGTTCGGGTTGAGGTTGACGTTGAGCGAGATGAAGCCGAGCTTTGAGTTGAGGGAGTATTCCGTGTTGCTCAGGCGGCGGGCGTTCTCCACCTTCTCGAAGTCGCGGCCCGAGACCATGTAGCCCGACTTGCCCAAGCGCATGGGGTCGTTGCTCATGTAGTTGGTCACCGTGCTGATGTTGCGTATTTGGGTGGTGTCCATGCGTGTCAGCAAGTTGTTGGCGGCATTGCGTGGGTAGGTCTTGTTGAGGTTCGACGGCTCCACTTCGCTGTTGTATATCCAATTGTCGGTTCCTTCTCCCAAGTCGGTGAGGGCGAGTATGTTACGTGTGTTTTGCGTGGAGGTGTTGGTGTTGGTGATCCACACCTCGATTTTCGTGATGTTGATGCTGGAGGTGACGGTGGGCAGGGTGGAGAGGGCTTCCTCGTATCGGTCGCGGAAATACTGGCTGAGGAAGAAGTGGCGGTTTTCCTCATACTCGAGGCAGCTCAGCTCGAAGTCGTTGGTCTGCGCGCCGCCTTGCACGGTGATGTTCTGCGACTCGCTTTCTTGGTAGGACACGATGGAACTGATGGTGGTGTTGCCGAATTTCAGCTTGCTCTTGATGCCGAACAGTTGCTGCGTTCCGGTGATGAGGGTGCTGTTGAGCGGGAAGCTGACGTTGCCGGCTTCCAGGAGTTGGATGATCTCGTCCTCCTTCCCTTCGTATTTCAGGGCCAGCTTGTCTTGGAAGTTGAAGGTGGCCTTGGTGTTCTTGTTGATGTTGAAGTTGATCTTGTCGCCGATCTTGGCTATCACGTTCAGCTGGATGTCGGTGTCCATGTCGAAGTTGGTGGTGCGTTGGTTGCGCTGGTTTCGCGAGGGGTCGGCGCGGTAGTCGTGCTTGATGCCGAAGGTGAGATCGACGGCACCTTGGGGGCGTATCTCGATGGTGTTGCCTCCGAAGATGGTCTCGAAGGCCTTGCCTCCGATGAACATGGGTGGTATGATGGAGTTGCCGTTGGTGGTCGAGCGTGCGTTTTGGCTTCGGCGTTCCTTCCAATATTGCATGATACCCTTTTTGCTTTGGTATTCAAGGTATTCGTTCTCGGTCATCGTGGTCGGCGTGTCGTAGTAGAAGTCGCCGATGCGGCGCTTGAAAGTGTATTGTTTTGTGACGGGGTCGTAGAGGATCTCGGTGCTGAAGTTCGAGGGGTCGCTCAGGTAGAGCGGCGATTGGTTGTAGAGGTTCTCCATAGGGTTGCCCGTGTTGACGGGGATAGGGTAGATGAGCTTGGTGGAGTCGGGTTCGATGGAGACTGGGTAGGGGTTGGGGATGTAGTGTGCGATGTCGCTTGCGGCCAAAAACGCAAAAGGCAGTGCGGCGAACAGCACGGCCAGCATGGCGGGGAAGATATGTCGTTTTACCATTTGTTTCAATTGTTGTAGATTGAATTACAGTATTTTAAGAGCCTCCTTGATGAGGGTCTCGACGGTGGCGTCGGGCGTTTGCTTCAGCAGCTTTTCCAGGGCCTTGTCAACGGCGGCTTTGCCGAAGCCCAATATCGTCAATGCTGATAACGCTTCGTTCTTGATCGTATTGTTCGGGGCGGCAAAAATTTCCGTCTGGAAGTCGTTTTTCTTCAGCTTGTCCTTCAGGTCGATGACGATGCGTTGTGCGGTCTTGGCGCCGATGCCCTTCACCGATTGGATGGTCTTCACGTCGTCGTTGGCGATGGCGTTGCTCAACTCGCTGACGGTGAGCGAGCTGAGGATGAGCCTCGCCGTGTTGCAACCCACGCCCGACACTGAGATGAGCAGCTCGAAGAGGTCGCGCTCCTTGGCGGTGAAGAAGCCGAAGAGGTTGTGCGCATCCTCGAGGATTTGCTCGTGGACATAGAGTTTGGCCTCTTCCTTCTCGCCGATGGCGGTGAAGGTGTTGAGCGTGATGTTGACGAGATAGCCGATGCCGTGGTTGTCGAGGACGACGTAAGTCGGCGACTTTTCGGCTACTTTTCCTGAGATGAAGGCGTACATTGGGGCGCAGTTTCGATTAAACTGCAAAAATACGAAAAAATGGGATTGGGGAAACAAATCGGCCACAAATCTTGTGTAAATAAATTGTTTTGGATTTGCTTCCGTGACACAAAAAAAGAGGGCCGTGGCCCTCTTCTTCGCTTTGCTCGAGGCAAATGTTGTGCTTATCAGATGCCCCAGCCGCCCGTCCAGCTGATTTGCTTGGTGAAGGTGGGCGTTTCGGAGTCTTCGTAGTACTCGATGGTGGCGGTGCCGTCCTTGCTGTCGCTGGAGAAGACGACAAGCATCGAGACGAGTTGGTTTTGGCGTTGCGCCTCGATGGTGAAGCCGTCGTCCTGGTTGGTGACGACCCAGCCGTTGTTGAGGCTCGTGTTGGCATGCACGTTGCCCGTTACTTTCACCTTGAGGGTCTTTCCCAAGGGCGCGATGGCGGCCACCACATAGGACATCTCTCCGTCGAATTGGGTGGCGTCTTTCACGAGGATGTTGGGCACCACGCCGTCGGGGCTGTATTGCGGTTCGGGCGTGGCCTCGTCGGGATAGGTGAAGTCGGCGACCAGCTCCTGGTGTGCGGCCTGGAACAAGGCGATGTACGACTCGAAGTCGGGGATTTCCACATTGAGGCCAAGGCCCGAATAGTAGTTCGCAAGGTGGCGCCTGATATACACCTGGTTTTGCAGCGAGATGTTGTAGAGCAGCGTGTCGACCAAGGCCTCGCTGTCGACGGCACCGTTGTCGGCGAAGTCGGTGGAGAGGTTGGTCATGAGCCATGTCAGCTCGGCGGGCAGGGTGGGGACGACCTCCAGGCTGTTGGACGGCCTTTGCAGGATGACGGAGAAGGCGAGCAGCATGGCGTTGAAGTCGCCGTTGGCGGCGATCGACATCTGCTCGAAGCCTTGGTTGAAGTGGTCGGTCACGCCGAGGAAGTCCTGGAACTCGCTCTCGGCCTTGCGTTTGGCGTCGGCGAAGCTCAAGCCGTCGGCCACGAGCTTCTCGATGCGTGCCTTGGTGATGTGGGTGAGCACGTTGACGTTGACCGTCTCTTCGCCGCTGAGGTCGGCGAGGGCTTGCAGGGTGATTTGGGCCGACGAGAGCTGCCCGAGCACCTCGTTGTAGTAGAATCCGTTGGCGGAGAGCAGGGCGAGGTCCGACCCCATCTCGACGTTGGTGAGGACGAAGGAGCCGTCGTCGGAGGTGATGGAGGTGGTGAAGGCCTTGCCGGTCTGTCCGAGGCTGGCGTTAAGCTCGTTGACGGTGATGGTCGTTCCGGTCACGAAGGGACCTTTCTGCACCTTGCCTGAGAAGTTGAAGGTGCCGCCGGCCTGTTCCTTGGTGCAGGAGACGAGAGCCAGCATTCCAGTGAGTGCAACACTCAAAGCTAAGATTTTCGTTTTCATAACAATATGTTTTAAGAGTTAGTGTTCTAAGGTTGACTGTCATTCCTTCACCACCTTGCGGACGCATTTGCGTCCCTCGCTGTCGGTGACGTTGACGAAGTAGACGCCGGCGGGCAGGCCTCTGAGGTCGATTTGCAGCTGTTCGCCCTTGCCCGTGGCGGTGGCCACGCGCTGGCCGAGTGCGTTGAACGCTTCGGCGGCTTTCAGATTCTCGCCCGCGATGGCTACCAAGCCGTTGGTGGGGTTGGGGTGGATTGTGGCGAAGGCGGAGGAACCGTCGTTCTCCTCGATGCCGGTCATTGAGATTTGGCCCCAGCGGAGGGGGTAGTTGGGGACGGTGCAGAAGGCCGTCCTGTCGAAGCCGAAATGAGCAGTTTGCTTTCCGTCCTTTTCAGAAATGACCCTGTTGTAAGTCTGGAACCAGCCGTAGCGGTAGCCGTTTTCGCACTTGATGCGGAATCCATAGTGGTCGTGGCGTCCAGGATGGTCTCCTGCATTCTCCCATAAAAACTGGCATCGCCATTCTTCTTCACTTACTTCTGGCAGAATCAAGTCTGGTTCGGCAATGCAAAACATTGTGTTGGAATCTGCCGTAAGGAGCTGGGGAATGCACATGTAACCGCCGGCATTCATCTTCATCCTCAAGTCGTCGGATTCGCCGTCTGCATCAAGGTCAATCCAGACAGGGCCAAGTTTGTGCCAATAAATCAAGATGGAATCGGGGTCGAAATCCCTGTAGATGATTTCGCTTTGCTGGGCAAAGGCTTCTGCCGAAGCCAGAAAAGCCGCAATCGCCATAATAAGTTTAATCTTTTTCATGTCTTTTCGAATTAAAGGTTTTGAGTTTAGTCGCTTGTTAATCTTGATATGCGAAAGTGATAAGAGTTTTTTTCATGATTGTTGAAGTTTTAATGTTTAACGATTAGGTGTGTTTGTTGTCGATTAATTCCTTTCGAAGTCGCCTTCGGCGTAGCCGTTGGCGTTGTCGAGCACTACGGTGTAGTTGCCGTTGGCCATGTTGCTGAAGGGGATGATGACTGTCTGTTGAACGGAAGTGTCCACCACGGTGTTGTAAACTCGGTTGCCCACAGCGTTGTAGATGGAGATGCTGACGTTGCCGAAGCTCTGGTTGAAGTGGATGTAAACCGAGTATTCGTTGGCACCGGCTACAACGGCGTTGGGGCCGACGCTTGCATCCAGATCACCCTTCAAAAGGATGATTTCATAGCCAGTTGGGACATTATCATTGTCTCCAATAGTATTAATGGAGGCGAGATGGGAGTTCGTTGCCTGCACTTCGCAAGTGCAGAGGCTTAGGGCGCAAAGCCCGGCGAGGAGTAACGTTTTTTTCTTCATGGCTGAATCGTTTTTGGATTGAACATTGTTTGAATGATGTAGGTCATTGTGATGTGAATTTCATGGCGCAAAATTAGGCCAACGTTTCCCTTGGCCAACAAGGATATAGCTTTAGTTTCGCCTGATATAGTTTTTTTTCAATGGTAGAAATGTAATCCGTTGAAAAACAACAACAAATAAAAACGGAAATATAAGTGTTTTTGACCTTTGATATAAGTTTTGACCCTCAATCGAGGCTCAAAACTGGGTCTGGTTTGCGAGAGTGTTGCGCAGTTGTTCCTTCATCTTGTCGGGTTTCAGGTTCAGCTTTTTGCGCAGGGTGCTTCGGTTTTGGTTGACGGTGTTTGGTTTCAGCCCCAGCAACTCGGCGATTTCCGCATTGGAAAGGTCGCTGAACGACAGCAGGCATACTTTGGCCTCCGTCTCGGTGAGTTGGGGATGTCTTTCCCTAATGAGGGCATACAGGTTGGGATAAGCCGTTTCGATAGTGGCGCGGGCGGCATCAAACAGGCTGTCCTTGCCGTTCATCACTTGCGATACCAAAGCCTGCCATTCTTTTTTTGGATCCTTTACACGTTGAGCTGTGCGCTGGGCCATAAGCATCATCCTAAGCCGCAAAGCGATTTCTTCATCCATGACAGATGACTTGACAGTTTGCCGCAGGTCTTGTTTCATGGCCTCGAATTGCATCTTCATTTCGGCTTCAGCCACCATCAGTTGCTTGCGCTTGTACTGCAAAAACAAGATGACGACCGATGCTGCAAAAAGCAACAAGCTAATGACCAATATGATGCGATGCCTTAGGATGATTTTCCTATTTGACATGTTTTGCAGGCTTTCATAGTCATACTGTTGTTGGATGCGATAGATGGATTGCTCCTGGTGTTGCAACATCACCTTATATAATAAGTGCTCTTGTGTTTTATGATACATCAAAGCCAGAGAGTCATTGTCTTGGAATTCGGCAAATTGGGAAAGTGCAGCGTAAGCAGAAGCTTTGGTTTCGTTTTTCACATCAGCAATAGGCAAATTATGCTCAATCCATTGGTAATAAAAGTAGGCAGAATCCCATTGGCCTGATGCAGCGAAGACCTTTCCCATGTTTAAGTAGTTCAGGAATAGCTTGGATCTGTTTGTTTCGTCTTTGGCTTGCCTGAGGCAATCAAGGGCTTGCTCGTTTTTCCCTTGAAGGCGAAATAACACAGCATAGTTGTTCAAAGATTTCCCTTTCACCTTATTATTGCAACTGGCTTTTTCGGCATTCAATAAGCTTTGGTGCAGGCATATTTCTGAGCTGTCATAATTGCCTTGTAACATGTAACATATTGCAATAAGGTTTTCAGCCAAAGCCTTTTCAGCAAAATGCCTTTCAAAACCAAGTTCTGCTATTTTTAGCACTTGGAGGGACTCTTGTTCCATGCCGTCATCATACAGTATCTTCCCCATCTTGTATTCTGCCCGGGCCACTGTAAGGCTGTCGCCCGCAATTTCCCCATACTGCTCCGCCTCCTTGAACGAGTGCATGGCGGCCTCCTTCTTGTCGTAGTGTTGCTGCACGAAGCCGCTGTAGAGCGCGGCGCGGGCGGCCTTGGCGTATTTCTTCTTTTTGGCGTAATAGGCTGCGGCGCGTTCCAATTCGGGGCTGGTGGAGAGGGTGGGCCTGTCGTCGAAGAAGTCGTCGTCCATCACGGGCGTTATCTCCTGCCCACGGTCGCCAAAGAGGGCCTCGGCTTGCAGCAAGGCCATGTCCATGCGTTCACGCTCGCTGAAGTTGGCGGCCATGTGCAATACACTGTCAATCAGGCATATGGTGCTGTCGGGCAGGGTGTCGGCCAGGCGCTCGGCCTGACGCACCATACGGCGTGCCTTTAGGGTGGTGGTGTCGCAGGCAGCCAAGGCCACCATTAGCGCCAAGACGAATATGGAAAGTCGCGCTTTCATGCCTGCAAAGATATTCAAAAATACACGGAATACACGGATTATGGTGGAAAAATAGTCCAATCCGTATGGTTCGCGCAATCCGTGTCCCACAAAAAAAGAGGGCGTTGCCGTCCTCTTTCCTTGGTGTTGTTCGTGAAATACCTTCTGCTTATTCGGCAGGCTTTTGTTCGCATTTGCCTTCTTCGCCCTTGCAGCAGCCTTTTTCGCCGCCGCAGCCTTCGAGGCGCTTCATGACGAGGTCTTTCTGTTCGTCAACGGTCATGTTGCCGAAGTTCTCCCAAGCGGCTTTCATTTCGGCGCACTTGGCTTCGCATTCGGCCTTCTTGGCTTCGCATTCGGCCTTTTGCTCTTCGGTCATTTCGGCCATTTCCTTGGCGCAGCCTTCGCCCTTGGCCATCATCTCGGCTTTCACGGCTTCCATTTTGGCGAAGACGTTCGCAGCCTTTTGGTTGAGGCTGGCTTTTGTGGCATCGTCCATCTGATCCCAGTTGGCATACTCGGCCTTGATGACGGAAAGGTCTTCCATGATGGCATGCATGGGGCATTCGTGCTTTTCCTCGACGACCTCGGTCGTTTCGGCGGGTTGTTCGGCAGGTTGCTCCTGCTGTTTGGGAGTGTTGTTGCAGGCGACCATGAAGAGTGACGCCAAGCCTAAAGTTAAGAATAACTTCTTCATTTTTAATAAGTTTTAAGTTGTTGTTTGATGTTGTTTTCTGTTTTTGAGCGCGCAAAAGTACGAATAATTTCAATAGTGTTCCAAAAAATGTGTTTTTTTACGAAAAAATCTTTTTTTATATAAGGTTGTTTATTTGCACGGGAATTTCTAATTTTGCGGCCTAATTTTGCGGTCAAAATTTTTGACCGCAAGAAAAGTATTTCAATGTGCATCAATGAATAGTGACTTTGCCACATATCAACCGTCAGATGATTCCATTGTTGTTTATAAAAGCAACGATGGCATTGTGCAATTGGATGTGCAGGTGGCTGATGAAACGGTTTGGTTGACGCTTAACCAACTCGCCATGCTATTTGATAGGGATAAGTCGGTCATATCCCGCCATTTGCGTAATATCTATGCTGAAGGTGAACTCTCAAGAGAGGCAACTGTTGCAAAAAATGCAACGGTTCAAAACGAGAGCGGTCGAATGGTTGTGAGACAGATTGAATATTATAATCTCGATGTAATCATTTCGATCGGCTACAGGGTAAAGAGCCTTCGTGGCACGCAATTCAGGCAATGGGCGAACAAGGTGCTTAAAGACTATCTTCTGCGAGGCTATAGCATCAATCAGCATTTGGTGTATATGGAGCAGCGAATTGACCATCAGTTACAGGAACATACTGAGCAAATACATGAGTTGCGGGATAAGGTTGATTTCTTTGTGCGCACATCGTTGCAGCCGAAGGAAGGCGTGTTCTATAACGGACAGATTTTTGATGCTTATGTTTTTGCGACGGATTTGATAAAGTCCGCGAAGAAGAGTGTTATCCTTATCGACAATTATGTTGATGAGTCTGTTTTGCTGATGTTGGCTAAACGTGATGATGGCGTAACTGCCAAAATCGTCACACGTAGCATTTCAGATACGCTTCAACTTGACCTTGGAAAGCATAACAAGCAGTATCCGTCGATTGATATACAGGAGTCAGACAAATACCATGATCGTTTCCTCATCATTGACGAGGAGGTTTATCATCTTGGAGCGTCGTTGAAAGACCTTGGCAAGAAACTGTTTGCATTTTCGAGGATGGAGATGCCAGCGAAAACAATAATTGGAGAAGGAAATATGGAAATCACACATTGTGATGTCCGATAGACAACAAATACGACTACTATAAAGTTATACATAACTAATTCATAATCAAAACTTAAACATTCAAAGTAATGGCAGAAAAGAAATTTTTGACATGCGATGGTAACCAGGCTGCGGCTCATGTTGCCTACATGTTCAGTGAAGTGGCCGCCATTTATCCTATCACTCCGTCGTCGCCGATGGCCGAGTATATCGATGAATGGGCTGCCAAAGGTCAGAAGAACATCTTTGGCGAGACCGTCAAAGTGGTTGAGATGCAATCCGAAGCCGGTGCCGCCGGTGCCGTCCACGGCAGCTTGCAAGCTGGCGCCCTCACCACCACATACACTGCCTCGCAAGGCCTCTTGCTGATGATCCCCAATATGTACAAGATTGCCGGTGAGCTGCTCCCGGGCGTGTTCCACGTCTCGGCCCGCGCCCTTGCCGCGCAAGCCCTCTCCATCTTCGGCGACCACGCCGACGTGATGAGCGCCCGTCAGACGGGCTTCGCCCTGTTGGCCACGGGTAGCGTCCAGGAAATCATGGACCTCGCCCCCGTCGCCCACTTGGCCGCCATCGAAGGCCGCGTGCCTTTCCTGCACTTCTTCGACGGCTTCCGCACATCCCACGAAATCCAGAAAGTGGAGGCCGCCGACATGGAAGCCCTCCGTCCGTTAGTTAACTGGGAAGCCCTCAAGGAATACCGTGAGCGCTCGCTCAACCCCGAGCACCCCGTCACGCGCGGCACCGCCCAGAACCCCGACATCTACTTCCAGACCCGCGAGGCGCAGAACAAGTACTATGACGCCCTTCCCGACATCGTGGCCAAGTACATGAAGGAGATGAGCAAGATCACGGGCCGCAATTATGCTCCGTTCACTTACTATGGCGCTCCCGACGCCACCGACGTCATCATCGCCATGGGCTCCATCACCGACGTCATCAAGACCGTCATCGACCGCGAGAACGCCAACGGCAAGAAGCTCGGCCTCGTCAGCGTGCACCTCTATCGCCCCTTCAGCGTGAAGTACCTCATGGAGGCCATGCCCAAGAGCCTGATGGAGCACGTGAAGCACATCACCGTCCTCGACCGCACCAAGGAACCCGGCGCCAATGGCGATCCGCTCTACTTAGACGTCGTCGAAGCCTTCAAGGACTGCCCGTATCGCCCGATGATCATCGGTGGCCGCTACGGTCTGTCATCAAAGGACACCACGCCCGCCCATATCCTGAGCGTGTTCAACAACATGGCCAGCGAGAAGCCCATGAACCAGTTCACCGTCGGCATCAACGACGACGTGACGCACCGTTCGTTGCCCCTGCTGCCTGAGATCTCCATCCTGCCGAAGGGCACCTTCGAAGCCAAGTTCTATGGCCTCGGCGCCGACGGTACGGTGGGTGCCAACAAGAACAGCATCAAGATCATTGGCGACAACACCAACAAATACAGCCAAGCCTACTTCGACTACGACTCGAAGAAATCGGGCGGCTACACCTGCTCGCACCTGCGCTTCGGCGACCAGCCCATCCTGGCTCCTTACCTCGTCGGTACGCCCGACTTCGTGGCTGTCCACGTGCCGAGCTACCTCCGCAAGTACGACTGCCTGCGCGGCCTGAAGGACAATGGCACCTTCCTCTACAACTCGCCTTGGGATGTGGAAGAAACCAAGCACCATCTGCCCGACTACGTGAAGAAGTATCTGGCCCTGCACCATATTAATATGTACATCATCGACGCCACGAAGATCGCCGCCGAGATTGGCTTGGGCAACCGCACCAACACCATCCTCCAAAGCGCTTTCTTCAAGATTTCGGGCGTCATTCCTTACGACCTCGCCGTCGAGCAGATGAAGAAGTTCATCGTGAAGAGCTACGGCAAGAAGGGTGAGGATGTGGTCAACATGAACTATGCCGCTGTCGACCGTGGTGGCGAGATCACCAAGGTGGAAATCCCCGCCGAGTGGGCCAAGCTCGACTGCACCACCGACTTCGTCTTCGAGCACAATGATGCCGATCCCGAATTTATTAATAAGGTGATGCGCCCGATGGTGGCCCAATGCGGCAACGACCTGCCCGTGAGCGCCTTCAAGGACATCATCGACGGCACCTTCCCGGCCGGTACCACCGCCTACGAGAAGCGCGGCGTGGCCACCGTCGTCCCGGAATGGAACCCCGCCAACTGCATCCAGTGCAACCAGTGCTCGTTAGTCTGCCCTCACGCTGCCATCCGTCCCGTCGTGATGACCGAAGAGGAGAAGAAGAACGCCCCCGCCTCGATGAACAGCATCGTCATGAAGATGCCCAAGGAGATGGCCGGCATGAACTTCCGTATGCAAGTCTCCGTGATGGACTGCACGGGTTGCGGCAACTGCGCCGACGTGTGCCCCGCCAAGGAGAAGGCCCTCGTGATGAAACCGTTCGAAAGCCAGCTCGGCGAAGCCGAAAACTGGGAGTACGGCCAGAAGAAGGTCACCTACAAGGACGAACTCATCGACAAGTTCGCCAACGTCAAGAACAGCCAGTTTGCACAGCCGCTGTTCGAGTTCTCGGGTGCCTGCGCCGGTTGCGGCGAGACGCCTTACATCAAGACCATCACCCAACTCTTCGGTGAGAGCATGATGGTGGCCAATGCCACGGGTTGCTCGTCGATCTACGGCGGTTCGGCTCCCGCGACGCCTTACTGCAAGAACAACCGCACGGGCAAGGGTGTGGCATGGGCCAACTCCCTGTTTGAGGACAATGCCGAGTTCGGTCTCGGTATGGCCACCGCTACCCGCAAGATGCGCGACCGCGTCGAACGCATCATGAAGGAAGCCATCGCCAACTGCAAGTGCTGCAGCGACGAGCTGAAGGCCATGTTCCAAGAGTGGATCGACAACCGCGAGGACGGCGTGAAGACCGCTGAATTGGCTCCGCGTATCATCGCCGAGTGCGAGAAGTGCGGCTGCGACTACTGCAAGCAAATCATCGACCTCAAAGACCATCTGGTCAAGAAGAGCCAGTGGATCTTCGGTGGTGACGGTTGGGCTTACGACATCGGCTTCGGCGGCCTCGACCATGTCCTGGCCAGCGGCGAAGATGTCAACGTCCTCGTTCTCGACACCGAGGTTTACTCCAACACGGGCGGTCAGTCCTCGAAGGCTACGCCTGCTGGTGCTGTGGCCAAGTTTGCCGCCTCTGGTAAGAAGGTCCGCAAGAAAGACCTCGGCATGATTGCCAAGAGCTACGGCTACGTCTATGTGGCTCAGGTGGCCATGGGTGCTTCGCAAGCCCAGTATTTCAAGGCCATCAAGGAAGCTGAGGCTTATCCGGGCCCGTCGCTGGTGATCTGCTATGCACCTTGCATCAACCACGGCATCAAGGTCGGTATGGGTCGCAGCCAGCACGAGGAGCAGAAGGCCGTCGAGTGCGGTTACTGGCACCTCTGGCGCTTCAACCCCGCCGAGGAAGACGCCGGCCAGAACGGCTTCCACCTCGACTCGAAGGAGCCCGACTGGAACAAGTTCCAAGACTTCATCATGGGCGAGGTCCGTTACAACAGCCTGTTGAAGACCTTCCCCGAGGAGGCCAAGGAACTCTTCGCCAAGACCCAACAGTTCGCCAAGCTCCGCTATGAGGGGTATAAGAAGCTGAGCGAAGGGAAATAATCTTTCCTGATTCAAACGAAAACAGCGCATCCGATTGGGTGCGCTGTTTTATTGTGTATCTATATATCTATTATTCTTTCGCTGGCAACATCACCAACAACCCATGAACCACTAGGAACAGATAAGCCGAGAGTATGAACCATTGCCCTTCGGCGCCGATGGGTTTGCTGCGCAGTAAGAGGAAACCGAGCAGGGCGAAAACACCCCAACAAATTAGGCTGATGATGTTCAGTTTGCGGAAGCGTAATTGCGCTGCTTCAGTGAATTCCACGGGTTTGATACGGCGAATCATGATGACAGAGATAACACCCATGAGGATAAGGGGCAGGAAAGCCCATTTTTGTAATACGAGGCAAAACACAACCCCGATGAGGCCAATGGCTAGTTGATAAATTCCTTCTTGTTTTTTCATAGTTGTAAGTATTTGATAGTTATTTGTTTAATTGATTGATTTCTTCTTTGAGTTGCTTCATTTTGCGCCAAAGTGGGCGGCTGAACGAGGCCAATGCGACGAGATAGATGATGGAAGCGATGATCCAATATATCATGCTTTCGTACAATCCGAGGAACGAAGGTAGGGTGGCCAACAGGACGGGAGTAAGAAACCACAACCAGACCATTCTCTCGTAAACGAAATAGAGTCGGTTGTAGGCATTGGTAATCAGGTATTGGTGTACGCTGGTGCCAAACTCGGTTTCCTTGGCTTGGAAGAGAAGCGTGAAGATGCCTCTCACCAAGCAGTACCATGCCAAGACTACGGTGAATGTGATGATTCCAAAGTTGTAAGGCGATAGGACAATCTGTTTCATCTGCAATACCAGCAGGGTGGGTAGGAGGACTGCCAAGGCGAGGCAGACGATACCCGAGATACCGTTCCGGTGTTGCTTGAACCATGACCTTTTGGGAAAGCTGATGGAGAAATCGTAACCGGTTTCGGCTTTGATGTCTTGTTTCAATAAGGTTAAATCCATGTCATTCATTGCTTAATTGTTTTAGTTTTAGTTTGATGCGTTGTATCTTGG
This sequence comes from Bacteroidales bacterium, assembly GCA_017439405.1. Taxonomy (GTDB): domain Bacteria; phylum Bacteroidota; class Bacteroidia; order Bacteroidales; family F082; genus Limimorpha. Next base: position 40,589 of record JAFSJF010000078.1, on the reverse strand, counting down.
TGCCTACATTACTGACCGAAATGCCCATGATGTCGGCGATTTCCTTGTGGGATTTGTCGTCCAAGTAGAGATATATCAAGGCTTGTTCTTCTTGGTTCAGTTTTTGGATGAGTTGGTACAACTGCTGCACCTGCTCTTGTTCGGTCGTGTTCTCCGATATGCCTGTGATTTCCTCGTTGATAGATTCGTGCGTTTGGTTGTCCTTCTTTCTGCTTTGCGAAATGCAGACATTCAGTGCGATGCGATAAACCCAGGTGGAACGTTGGCAGTCGGGGCACTTGACGTATTTAGGATAGCTTTTCCAGAGGTTGAGCGAGATTTCTTGGAACAAATCCTCGGCGGAAAGGCTGGCGCCCATCGAAGCATAGTAACGACAGACACTGACGATGCGTTGCTTGTTTTCGTTGAGGAGTTCCAGGAATTGTTGTTCGTTAGTCATACTGGCGAGTCGATTTTCCCTATTTATCGCAACAGATTGAAAAAAATCACAAACAAAAATAAATTTTTTGATAATTAGCACAACTAAAATGTGATAGCCCTGCAGCCCGACGGGGCAATTTCACCCCAGGGCTGTAGGGCTGTCGTACCACGGCAGCCGCGATGAAAAAGGTTTTGCCGTATCACGGCAGCCGCAAAATATCAGATTTTCACGCCACGGCCATTGTTTTGTACCGAAAAACATATCTTTGCAGAAAATTGAACATCAATGCCATACAATCTACCACAACGGAAATCACCGCGTGCTGCTTGGCACGATTACAATGGCGGAAGGTATTTCGTGACCTTTTGCACGAAAAACCATGATTTGTATTTTGGCGATGTGGTTGATGGTCGGATGGAATTGTCGGAATTAGGGGAATGGACGGTGAAACAAATCGAACAAACGGCGATTATTCGTCAGAATGATGTAGAAATCCCAATGTTCGTGGTTATGCCCAACCATGTTCATCTAATTGTTGTATATAACCGCGTTGTCCCCTGTAGGGACGCATCGAATGCGTCCGAATCGAATGCGTCCGTATGTAGGGACACATCGAATGTGTCCGCATCGAATGTGTCCGCAGATAATGTGCCGGACAATGTTTCAGCGGACGCACGCGGTGCGTCCCTACGGTTTGGACCGCAATCGGGGAATTTGCCGTCGGTGGTGCGTGGTATCAAATCCGCAGTCACCAAATACGCCAATGAACACGACATTCCGTTTGCATGGCAACCCCGTTTCCATGACCATATCATTCGTAATTGGACGGAAATGAACCGTATTGCCGATTATATCCAAAATAACCCTATGAAATGGGAATTGGATAGGTTTTATAAGAAACGGTAGGTTTTGACCAGCGGCTGCCACGGTGTGAACGGCTGCCACGATGTGAACGGCTGCCACGATGTGACAGCCCTACAGCCCCGGGGTGAAATTGTCCCGTTGCGTTGTAGGGCTGTCGTATCACGGCAGCCGAAAAATGATTCAACGTATTACGGCAGCCGCGTTATTGTTTCCGCCGAAATGTTTCGTTTTTGGAATCGACAGAAAAAAATATGTATTTTTGCAATTTGCAACGCAAAGTAGCGTTATCAGAATACCAAACCGAAAACATCAAAACATAATGAATATGAAAAGACATTTTTTGCCCGTGGCGGCCATCATGCTCGCCTTAACGCTGTCAACCTTCACCAGTTGCAGGAAAAAACCTATCGACAACACCCCCGCTCCTGAGGGCCTTTATCTTGGCATCGTCGGGTTCAATTCCGAACTCTACACCATGCCGCTCGGCCTTTTGAACCAAAGCACGAAACACACCTTCGAGAATTTCGTGGATGGTCTCGCCATGCAAAACGGCACCATTCTCTATCATGCCGTCAATACGGGCCTCAACAGCCTCGCCGCTGCCAAGATTCCGGAGAACCTGATCAACGTCTCCGTGGTCACTTTCACCGATGGCATCGACCAAGGTTCGTATGTCCTTTCTGAGAATTACAACTCTGGTACTGAGTATCTTAACGCCGTGAACAATCGCATCAAGAACGAACTGGTTGGCGGCACCAACATCTCGGCCTATTCCATCGGCGTACGCGGCTCGGACGTGACTGACGTGACGGCTTTCCAAAACAACCTGAACAAGCTCTCCAGCGACCCAGAACACAACGTCTTTGAGGTGGCAAACATGAGCCAGGCCTCTGAGAAATTCGCCGAAATAGCACAGCAGCTCTACAACCAGAGCACTTACTACAACGTTACGCTGAAGCTGCCGGCCCAGGAACCCAACACCAAGATACGCTTCACTTTCGACAACGTGAACGTAGCGGAGAATTCCCAGATTTACGTTGAGGGCACCTACATCCGCAACAACGGAAAGGGGCAACTGACCAACATCGTCTATCAAGGTTTGGAAAGCATTTCGGGCTCAACGGTGACCGCCACGACAGAAGGCATTTTCGACGTCTTCTCTTTCCGCAACCTCACTGACCTGGATGGCGTGCAGATGACCACCGACTACGTGAAGCAATGGAACTGGATCGCCTCGGCGGATCAGTGGCAGTTTAACAGCGAATTCACGCCGGCTGGCAATTCGGAGACCATCGACGAATACAAAAGCGCGATGATCATGCTCGTTCTCGACTGCTCAAGTTCCCTCGGCAACGACTTCACCTTGGTGAAGACCGCCGCCAACTCGTTCATCGAGACGTTGAGCGGAAACTACAACGGAAAATAAGTCTTAGCAGCGTTGCCCCTCATACTGCTGCACCTCATCGTGCTTATAGACCAACTCGATGCCCACTTGGCGGAACATCTCCTCACTTTCGGCTCCGGCGTGGTAGCGGCGCTCGCACACCACGCGCACGATGCCGCAGTTGATGATGAGCATGGCGCAGGTGCGACAAGGTGTCATGCGGCAATACAAGGTGCTGCCGTCCAAGGCGATGCCACGGCGGGCAGCTTGGCAGATGGCGTTCTGCTCGGCATGGACGGTGCGCACGCAGTGCTGGGTGACGGTGCCGTCTTCGTGTATGGTCTTGCGGAACAGGTGGCCCACGTCATCGCAATGGGGGAGGCCTTTGGGCGAACCTACATAGCCCGTCACCAAGATTTGTTTATCCTTCACGATGACGCAGCCGCTGCGCCCACGGTCGCAGGTGGCGCGTTCGCTGACGGTGTCGGCTAAGTTGAGGAAATAGTCGTCCCACGAAGGGCGCACATGCAGCTTGAGCAAGGCTTTCTCCACCTGTTCGTGCAGTTCGGCGACAGTGCCGTCGTTGGTCAGCACGAAGTCGGCTTCCTTGATGCAGGCGCCAAGGTTCTGCTTGTTGGGGTCGGTGGCGGTCATCTCGCGCTCCTCGTTGGCCACAAAGGTCTCGAAGTCGATGTGGTCGGTCTCCGATCCGCGCAAGTAGATGCGGTCGTAGCGAATCTTTCGGTCGGCATCGACGGCGAAGAGGTAGAACTCGCCTTTCTCGCGCAGCGAGGCGATTTCGCCCGGCGTGCGCACGCTCTCGATGACGGCGTTCTTGCCTTCGGCCTTGGCGCGTTCATAGAGTTGGTCGGTGATGTAACTCGGTGAGTGAGCGGCGCGTAGGTCGTTGCCCACGAGGGTCAGCGTGTCGCGGTTCACTTCAAGGCCGCGACGTTGGCATTCTTCCGTGATGTAGGCCCGCACTGAGTAGTGCACGAAGCCTTTTTCTTTGACGAGATAATCGACGATGGTGCCTTTTCCCGCACCGAGGGTTCCTGTGATTCCGATGATGATCATTGTTCAGTTATCAGTTATCAGTTGTTCAGTTGTTCAGTTGGCTTTTGTTGCTTTATCTCTGTTACCCACTTGGTTAGCTCGACGGGCTTGAAGTTGGCGATGCCTTCCAAGAGCGCCTTCGGGTCGTCGCTGACGATGAGGTTGTCGGCGTGCTCGCGGTGGATGAAGCCCTCGCGCGTGGCGCGGTCGAGGTAGCGGACGATGTCGTCGTAGTAGCCGTTCACGTTGAAGAGCGCGACGGGCTTGTCGAACACGCGCAGTTGCGTGAGCACCATCACCTCGAACAGTTCGTCCATCGTGCCCACGCCGCCTGGCATGGCGATGAAGGCGTCGGCCATGTCCTCAAGGATTTTCTTGCGCTCGGCCATCGTTTCGACCACGATGAGTTCGTCGATGTCGGGGCGCCCGACGCGCATGTCCAACAGGTGTTGCGTGATGGTGCCGACGATGCGGCAGCCGCGTTCCTTCATCACCTCGGCGATGACGTTCATCAGCCCGACGTTGCCGCCGCCGTAGAGCAGCTCGCACTGGTTGTCGGCCAAGACGCGGCCCAATTCCGCCGCCTTTTGCCGATAGATCGGGTCGAAACCCATGCTGCTGCCGCAAAAAATGCAAATCTTCTTCATTATGTAAATTTTTGCAAAAATAGGAAATTCCAACGAAGTGCAAGTGAAAGTTTTTGAGTATCTTTGCCGCCGATAAACGAAACAAGATAGTATTATGACAGCGTTACAACTGAATGCCGAGTTTTATCGCGCCATGGGCGAGATAGCCGATGATGAAACCCTGATGGCCAAGGTGGTGAAATACGTGAAGAAATTGGCTGCCCAAAAGCAGGCCGACCCGACGCTGATGACGAAGGAGGAATTTTTCGCTCGCATCGATGAGGCAAAGAAAGGGCCGTCAAGACGTTTTGCCAGCATTGAAGAATTGGATCAATACATCAAAAGCCTATGAACCGATATTATGTAGAGGTTAAGGAAAAGGCCCAAAATGACCTGAAGAACTTGAATGATAATGAGCCAAAATCTTATCAGAAAGCTCTGAAACTTATAGGAGAATTGTATGATCATCCTCGCACAGGCACAGGCCACCCCGAGCAATTGTCGGGCGACCGCTTTGGGCAATGGAGCCGACGCATCACGAAAAAGCATCGGTTGATCTACGAAATCCACGACATGGAGGTCGTGGTGCTTGTTGTTTCTGCTTATGGACATTATGATGATAAATAGACTGTTATGAGAAACATTGGAATATTAGGCGCGATGGCGCAAGAAATTGACGAGGTGAAAGCCCTCCTGACCGAAAAGACGACGGTGAAAATCGCCAACCGCGAGTTCGTGGTGGGCAAAATCGGCAACGTGCGCTGCGTGGTGGCCTTCTCCAAATGGGGCAAGGTGGCGGCCACGATTACGGCCACCTTATTAATACAAGAGTTCGCGGTGACGGACTTGCTGTTCATCGGCACGGCGGGTGCTTTGGCCGACGGCCTTAAGGTGGGTGACATCGTCATCTCCAAGCGCCTCGTCCAGCACGACTTGGACGCGCGACCCATCATCCCGCGCTTCGAGCTGCCCTTGCTCAACCGCGTCTATATCGACAGCGACCCCGACCTGACCGAACTGGCGGGCCGCGCCGTCGGCAACCTTATCGAAAGAGGCGTGGAAGACATGGTGGGGGAGGAGGCCGTGAAGGACTTCAACCTTGCCCCCAAGCTCTATTTCGGCGACATCGCCAGCGGCGACCAGTTCATCAACAGCGACGAGAAACGCAACGAAATCCTCTCGCTTTTGCCTGATGTGCAATGTGTTGAGATGGAAGGCGCCGCCGTGGCACAAGTCTGTTTGGAATTTGGCACACCCTTCACCGTCATCCGCACCATCAGCGACACCGCCGACCACAACGCCCGCATCGACTTCGGCAAGTTCATCGTCGAGGTGGCCAACGCCTATTCGCGAGCGATTGTGGGGGAGATTATGCGGTTGGTTTAAGGTGTAAAACTCCAACCTTTTCGAAAAGGCAGTCAAAAGTCTCGCAGTCTCGTGTCCCACAGTCTCGTGTCTCGTGTCTCGTGTCTCGCGTCCCGCAGTCCCGCGTCACTGACTAAATCATCGCCGCCACACTGCCAATCAGCAGGAACAAGATGATGCCTATGGTGAGGCAGCCGCTTTTTTTGTCGGCGAACAGGACCTGGAAGTTATCCAAGAACTTCGGCATGGGCACTTTTGTGCTGCTCTTCATTTTGCGGCGTTTCGTCTTCCCGTTGGGCAGGATCTCTTCATAGATCGGGAAGCCGAACATCATGGCTTTGGCCAAGCCGCCAATCGCAAAGATGGTGAAAAAAACGGGGGTGATGTACCACGCCGCTCCATAGCCTACCTTGATCGTGGAAAGCGGAAGCCCGCGAAGCAATTGTATCGGTGCGGCAATCAGCACGGGAAGGAAAATGACGGCCAACGTGACCACAAGGATTTTGAGGATGCGCCCAAGCGTGACGAAACGGAGCTTGGTGGGCACCTCGCCGTTGCCGAAGTCGTTGAAAAACACGGTTCGGGTGTCGTTGTGCTTCTTGAACGACCCACCCGATGTGACGACCTCCTTGACGAAATTGTCCTGATGGCGGTTGTGGGCGACGACGAAAAACACGATGCCGAACACCATGCCAAAGCCCATGGCCATTTCAATGTCGGCGATGAAGTAGCCCGCCAAAGCCACCACAAGCGTGGCGATGAGCGGAAACAGCCACCAACGCCCCGTCAGGTTCTTGTCCTTGCCCGTCAGGACGGCGACTTTGCCCGTCTGCCCGTTGACCGCCGCCGCAATCTTGTCGCTGCATTTCACCAAATAGACGGGCAACAGCGCGTTGACGGATTCGTTGCCCTCGTCCTCAAGCAGGACGCTGATTTCCTTGTTGTGCATCTTCCTTTTCAGGTCGTCATACACCTCGTTTTGCGTCTCTTCCGTGACACGCTGGAGCAACTGGCCCTCCGAAACGTTGGGCACTTTGGCCTTTTGGTGGTTCAGGTATCCGAAGTCGAAGGTGCGAGCCTCGCCAAAGTCGAAAGGCTCCACACCGTCGAGAAACATGTTGTCCAAGTCGTTGGAGGCGTTCACGGCGGTATGGGCGAGGAAGGCCCTGAGCGGATAGTAGCTCTTTGATTCGTCTTGGAGCGACACCACCATGTCGCCCACGAAAGCGCCCCTGACGATGTGGTAGGGCAGGTAGCATCCCGTCAGCTTGTCCATCTTGGCCTTGATGGCATTGGCGGCCTTGTCTTTCCGGCCCTCGAGCCATTTGTTCAGCTTTTGCACAGCTTCTTCCTTGCTGATTTTGAAGGGGACGATGGCTTCGGGGAGGTCGTTACCGGCAAAATCGGCATCGATCATCGTCCTTTGGCAGAAGGGGCATTCCGCCGAGGCGTCGTCGCCCGCCGCGATGGTTTGCGCGCCGCATGAGGGGCAACTGAACTGCTTGACCGTGCCGACCTCCTGCATCACGGCATCATGCCGCAGGCTCCGCCAGTTGCGGTATTCCACGTTCTTGTCTTGCAGACTGGTTTCGGTTCCGCAGTGGGCGCAAACATACTGCCGCCTGACGATGTCGTAGCTTTGGTCGCCGCCGCAGTTCTTGCAATGGATGACCAACGGATTGTTGACTTGATTCTCCATGCCATTTCTTGTTTTATTGTTTTATTGCATCTGCCACAATGTGACAGTCCTACAAATCCCAACTGAACAGCTACTCCTTTTTCCTCCTTTTCCCGAAAAGATACGCTCCGCCGAGGCCGAGCAAAAGCAACACGCCATCGCCAAGCGGTGTATAGATCCAGTCTTGTTGGCCGCCTTGGGGAAGGATGGGCACCATCCCCTGAGGGGCGCTGAGGCGGCTGTTGTTCATATATTCCTCGTCGCTCATGATGAAGATTTGCGCGTCGGCCTGCCCGATCTCCATCGGGCTGGCCATGACGCAGGTGAGGACAAAAACAACGATAAACCGTTTCGCTATGTTGCTTATCCGATGCATTTTGTGTTGTCTCATCATTTCTTCCTCCTTATCTTAATGTAAGACGATTTTCTGGGTACGTGCCTTGTCGCTGTTCCAGAGGCGCAGCATATAGACACCCTTGGCGTAGCGGTTCAGGTTGACGTGGTTCTGCTCGTTGTGCAGGTCTTCGGCGTAAAGGATGCGCCCCGTCGCGTCGATGACTTCGAGGCGGCCCGTGCCGTTCACCACCCACGCGCTTCCGTCGTAGAAGGCGAAGGTCTTCAGGTTGTGGTCGCTGTGCTCCTCCAAGTCGGTCACGTTGAAGACGATGACGAAGCGCGACACATAGTCGTCCTTCGAGCCGACAAACGTGTAGCTGTCGTTTTCCAGCATGTCGTAGGTGATGCCCAGCAGGTTGTCGATCAGGTAGAGGCTGTTGAAGAAGCCGTTGTGCGTATCCCAACGCAGCGTGTAGGGCTTCTGCTCCGATTCGAGCGACAGGAAGCGGACGGGCACCCGGTCAGTGCCCTCCACGGCGAAGAAGGCGCCATAGTCGGTGTCGCCGTTGTGGGCATAGATCAGGTGGTTGCCGGTGCGCAATGTCTTCGCCTTCTCGCCGCCACCGTTCTCGGGACGGTTGAACTCGATGACCACCACGTCTCCGCGGCCCTCGCTGTCGTATGCAAACAGGTTGACCAACGGATAGGCCGGCCTCCAGTCGCGGAAGGGTGAGTTATCCGCATCGGAACGCGTCACGACAAAGTTGCTGACATTGTTGTTCAGGAACGTAATAGACTTGTTGGCATCCGTCTGCAAGAAGAAGCCTTGGTGCGGGTGCAGGTAGCGCGATCCGTAATAACCGCTTGCCGAACCGCCTTCGGCATAAATGAGGTAGTTAATGCCTTCCTTGGCACGATCGGCATCATACGTGTAATAGCTGGAGAAGCCGTTTCCGCCAGATGCTATGGCTTTGCCAAACTCATCGAAGTCCAAGTAGGCGTGATACGGGTTGCCTACGAAGTTGTTGCCGTAATAGCCAAAGGACTCCGGTACCCAAGTCCAACTCTGGCTGCCTGTCGAGTTCGTCAGCGCGAAGCTGAGTTCGCCACTATTGAGCCGTCCGTGCGACTGCATGTAGGTGTTGTCGTCGATGGCCATCATGTAGCCCTTGCCGGGGACGAGGGTGGTTTCGTTCACATTCATTTCGGCATCATCAGATGAAACGTTTGGATCGCTACCAAAATGGGCTTGGTAGTCGATGTGATTGTGTTCGGTGGTGCCGGGAGTCTCGTCAAAGTGCCAGTGGCTTACACCGTTGCGCTTGAAGTTGATCCATTGCCAGTCGGGCTCGTACCAGGTGTAGAAGTCGTATGGATAGCCATACAACTCGCCAGTGGGTTTGGTGTAGCCTTCCGTTTGGGACGGGAAGTAACCGTCGTTCGCGGAAGCGGCAGTGAATCCGAAAATGGGCAAACTTGCATCCGAGTAAGGAGACCCCCACTCAGAATCAACGGGCTTGTAAACGTACTTGTCATTGGCGTAATCGCCATTAAGGTTCTGATCCTCAGACGTGCCACCTAACGTATAGTCCATCCCCAACGGCGCGTTGGCCAACGGCGAGCTGAACATGTGCCAGTCGCGGTAGAGTCGATTGCCGTAGGCATCCGTAGCCTTGCGCGAGGTGTTGTCGAAGGTGACGCCGACATAGACGTTGGCGCCATCCGCACCCAAGGTGCCAGGCAACAGGATGGAGGCATCCTCATGGATGGCGATCTTGCCTCCCGCGAAACTCGCCCAGTCATCCGGCTGGGTCGGGGCAACGGTGATGTCGCCATAGACGAGAAGCTCGTCGGTGGAAGCGGTCATCCTGCCGATGGCTTCGTCAAGCTCGCCGGAGCCTTTGGTCGAGCTTGCATCGCGCACCGGACCGCCATACTGCAAGGCAGGGCTGCCCGTGATGGAGGCCACGCTGCGCAAGCCGCCCAAGCCGACGTTGTTGCTGCCATCGTAGTTGTCGAGCATCAGCACCGGATAGTCGCCGTTGATGCCGTCCAGCGTCGGGCGGGTCCAGCGGGCGTACTTGTGCGTGCTTTCGGGGTCGTTGAGGATTGAAGTGCTGGCGATGTTGCGGTTGAGCTTGAGGAACAGGGTGGTGTCGGCCTTCACCCACTCGTCGCCGTTCCTGTCGTAGAGCTTGTTGTCCATGTACATGTACCCGTAGTTGTCTGACGAGGCCACGGGCGCGAAGTAGTGGCAATTCGAGAAGTTCGTCCCTTGGGCCACGGCCAACGGATAGGCATTGTCGCTCGCGTCCTTGTCGTCTCTGAAGCCGTAGCAGTAGTCCACGATGCCTGTGTTGGTGTGGGCGAGGTTGCCGTAGTTGCTCGTCGTCAAGTGGGAGTTGCCCGTTTGCAGCCTGACGTAGCTGTTCTTCAGCGAGCCGCCGTTGCTTCCCGCCAAGCCGCCGACTTTGACGGTGGAAGTGGAACTTGCGACTTTGAACTTGGGATAGGCGAAGCTGTTGTTGAGCTGGGTGCCTGATTGGGTGAGGCCCACCAAGCCGCCAACGACAGGGTAGTTGCCGGCATTGATGGTCGGCATGGCCATCGAGGAGTGGACTTCGCCGCCACGGAGCTGTCCCACCAAGCCGCCAGAGGCTATGCCTGAGCCGGTATGGTCGGGGATTTCCATTTCCACGGCAGCCTCGCTGTTGGAGATGACGCTGTTGGCGCCTTCCACGAGGGCCGCCAAGCCGCCGATGCTGACGCTGCCCACCGGCTTGATGTAGCCGCTGACCACGAAGGTGCGGTTGACGGTGCCGTTGTTCACGTCGCCGAACAGGCCGAAGTTGCTGTACTCATAGACGCGGTCGCCCTTGCCGGTATAGGCGATGTCGAGGTTCTTGATGGTGTGGCCTTGGCCGTCGAAGGTGCCGGAGAAGGGGTTCGCGGGAGAGCCTATAGGCACCCACACGTACTGCTGCAGGTCGAGCTTGGCCTTGAGGCTCACCGTTTGACTTGCGTTTGCCGTTTGCCCGTTCAGGCCGTTCACTGTGCTGATGAGCCAGGCCAGGTCTTCCTCCGAGTCGATGTTGGCTACGTCGAAGCCTGCAGGCTGCTCGCGCACCACGTTGGCCCACGTCCAGCCGAGGTAGAGGGTGTTCTCGTCAGTGAGTGCATTGTAGTAAGTGGTGCGACGGATGCCGTTGGCGGGGTCGTGGCCATTGACGAAGAACCAGTTGAGGTCGTCGCCGAAGTTCTGGTTTACCCATGCATTATTGGCATCGATGGCGCTGTTGTTAATCTCCACGGAACCTACCATGCTCTTTCCGCTTCGCGTACCTACTGCCACGGGCGACAAGGTGTTTTGCGCATAGTTTGGCTGCTTGTTCCTTACGGGGTTGGTGATGCCGATGCGGGTGGCTTCGTTCAAGGCATCGCTGATTTCGAGGTGTTTGTTGAAGGTGGGCAGATACACGTTGCTTGCCACGGTGCCTGTGCCGTTCTTCTGCAAGTTGCCACTGATGGTCAACAAGCCTTCCACCTTGACGGAGGCCGTTGAGTCAACGAACAGGGCTCCGCCATTGTGTACACTCGTCAGTTTGAAGTCGGGATTCAGGTAGTAGTTCTTATGTCCGTCGTAAGTGCCCGAAGCGTCGGTGTTGTTGTAGCCGCGTTGCAGGATGGTGCCGCCCTTCAGCGTGAGCTGGGCGCTGGCAGCGGTGACCACCAACGGCTCGCTCACATCCAGCTTCGTCGTGGTATAGCTGTCGGGAATCTGATACTGGTCTTTCTCGGTGGATTCGTAGGTGTAGAGGCCATCCACGATGACGTTCTCCATCACGAAGTTGTCGGACCTGTCGGCATCGACCATCGCGCCAGTGTTGACGCCAGGACCTGCGGTCACACTTACGCCTAAGCCATTGTAGGATGACGGATCTGCTGGTTCTGAGCCACCGCCTACGTCCGTTTGGTTGTTGCTCATCTTATGGCCGCCCGGATAGCGGAACAGCTTCAAGGGATAGGTTGCCGAGAGGTTCAGGTACTCTTGTTCAAGCGAGGCTTTGACGGCACCCACCACGAAGATGATGTCTTTGGCGGCGTTGAAGGTGTAGCCTTCTGTGTTATTCACATTGTCATTGCAGACGCCCGTTCCAATAGTGTTTTCGCCTTCTGTACGGATGCCGGTGAGGGTCAGCTTGGGCTTGTCGGGATAGTCGCCCCAGCCATTTGCGTGGGTTTCGTCGCGACCCCAGCCTCTCGTGCCGTCCACATACCACATGTGGCCTTCCAGCTTCGGCAGCACCCATTCGCGATACTCCTCCAGGTCGGCCCGCTCGCCGTTCTTGGAGAGCCTGCTGATGTTGTAGTAGGGGTATTGCTTCGTGCTTGTGTAGCCCGTGCCGCCGTCGTTGCCGTCGGTCGTATAGGAATAGCCTAACACCGTTTGACCATTAGTCGTAAAGGTGTTGAGATCATCATAGCTCAGGAAGCCGCCGTCGCCTTCGTTTTGGTTGGGATAGTTGCCAGAGCCGTCAGGCTTGGGCAAGGGGTTGACATTGGCCGTCAGCTTGGGACGGGCGTAGGCGAAGCTCTCCATGCCTTCGGGCGTGAAGTTGTCGGCCCTCATGCGGAAGAAGCCGAACAGTTGGCCGTACATGACCTTGCCCGCGCTTTGGTCTTTATAGCGCACCCAGAGGCGCGAGTCGTCGTTGAAGAGGATGACGTTCTCTTGGAGGGTGGACAACTCGGTTTGTTCGCTCTCCTTGATGCGATACAGTTTGTTGTCGCTGCCCTTGATGCCCACCATTTCCCAGTTGCCGTTGTTGCTTGCGCCCAATTGGTTGTAGGAAGTGCCTATGCCGTCCTTCAGGTAGAGGCTCCTGATTTCCTTGATGGAGTCCATGTAGGCCGGCGTTCCTGCGGTGCCGAGCACGATGCCGCTGCCGTTGGCCACATAGAGGCTCAAGTCCGTTTGCAGGAGGCCGAAGCTGCGGGAGGTGTATTGGCCGCTGATGTCGGGGGCGCCGCTGAAGTGGATGTTGGCGTTGTCGAACAAGACGATACCGCCGCGCTGGAGGGTGGTCAGCGTGCGGGAAACAGCGGTCATCTCTGCTGTTGGGTCGCCATCTGGATTGCGCGTGCCGTATTTCCTGAGGATGATTTCGCGACCCTTTTCTCCCGACTCGCAGAAGTTGCCCGAGCCGTAGATGCCGCCGCCGAGGTTCATGTACAGGGAGGTATTCGGGTCGGTGGAAGTGGTCTCGTAGCCATCGCCGTCGATGAACATGGTGCTGTAGCCCGTGATGTCGTAGTGGTGTTGCCATTCGGGAGTGCCGCCGCTGCCGCTTTCGTATTGGTACGACCCGCCGAAGATGTTGCTGCCGATGACGAGCTTGGCGCGTGCAGGGTCGCCGTCAATGCCGTCGTAACGGTGGATGTTGGCTTGCTCCGAGCCTGACTGGGTGGTGTAGGTGGGGGCGTTCTCGACCGCAGTGAGGCCCACATTGATGCACACCGAGCCGTTCACGGTGCCGCCATAGCCCGCGCCATATACGTTGCCGTCGATGGTGCCGCCCGTGATGTTGACGAACGACGACCAGTAATTGTAGTCATCCTGCCAATCGTTAGGCTCGGGGGCGGTGCCTTCGGGGGCGTTGTAGCTGTTGCCGTACACACTGCCCAAGATTTGGCCGCCGCGCACGTTTACGGTCTTCAGGTTGCCGTGGCCTGCGTCGGCGAGCGGGTGCTGGTCGTCGTAGTCGGGCACGGTGTTGTTGCCGCCGAAGACGCTGCCTTCGACCCTGCCGTTGTCGATATTGACGACTCTCGCGCCCTTGACGATAGCTACGTTGCCGCCGCCGAACACGTTGTTGTAAACCGTGCCGCCGTCGATGGTGGTGCGGGCGATGCCGTCCACGCCACCTGCGGTTTGGCTTTCGCTGTTGCCAAGTCCGCCGCCGAAGACGTTGCCGACGGTGTTGTCGTGGATGCCAGAAAGCCCGACAGTGCTGTTGCCGCCAATGGTGACGCGCGTGTCGCCGTTGAATGCAACGTTGCCCTCGTCGCCAGTCACGGTGTGTCCCTTGACGTGGCCCACTTCGCCACCGCCGAACACCGAACCTTTGACCGTGGCGTTGCCGTTGACGGTGACATCGGTATTATACACATAGGTCAGGTCGGCGTAGCCCAACTCACCCATGCCCGAGCCGTACACATGGCCGTTCTCGGTTTCGGGGTTGTTGTCGCCGATGATGGCATTGCCCGTGATGTGGATGGTGGCCTTGCCGAAGTCAGTCGGGACCTTGGCGGTGATGGGGGTTCCGTTAATGAGGGTGTCCAAGGCCTGCTCGTGACCCACGGAAGCCATGCGGCCGCCGCCGTACACCGAGCCTAACACCGTTCCGTTGTTGACCTCGATGTTGGTGCTGATGCCCACGATGCCGGCCGTCGGGCTGTAGTTGCCCGACCCGTCCTTGTCGAGGCCGCGGCCTGCGCCGTACACGTTGCCGTCGACGCCTACCGTGCCATTGGTGCCTATGACGAGGGAGCTGCCGTCGTGGTTTTCAGTGGCTCCATCCCAATCGGCATCGATGCTGGCGTTGCCGATGAGGATGTCGGTGCGATGGAGCACATGGCCGTCTTCGCCCGAACCATAAACGGTGCCAAACACATGCGAATTGCCCGTGATGGTGACCTTGGTGTTTCTCACCATGGAGAGGTTCTTGTAGGCCGAGCCTGCCATGCCTCGTCCAGCGCCAAACACCATGCCGTTGGGGTTGTCGCTGTTGGCTCCGACGCCCACCTGTCCGCCGGTGATGGTCACCGTGGCGAGGCCGGTGTGGTAGTTGCCGCTGCCGTCGGGCGTTTCGGTGTAGTCGCCCACCGAGGCCAAGTTGCCGCCGCCATACACATGACGGACGACGCGGCCTCCGGCGATGGTGACATTGGTGTTGCCAAACACCTCGCCGGCGGTCTCGCTGTAGTGTTGTGTTGTCGTCCCTGTTACGGGATCCGTGACATCATAGGTGTCCAAGCCGCGACCGCCGCCATACACGTTGCCGTGGAAGATGTCGTCGCACAAAGGCGGGTCGCTGGCATTGTACTCATCGCCGCCGATTTGTCCGTTCTTCACCATGACGTAGGTGTCTTTGGTCACGTGGCCGTCTTCGCCCGAGCCGAACACTGAGCCCATGATGAAGGTCTGCATTCCCGACGCCTCGTCGATGGTGACATGGGTTTCCTTCACCTTGGCGAGCTCGGGATAGATGGATGTCGGGGCACCGGCAACGCCCTTGGCGCCGCCATACACGTTGCCGCCGACGCGGTCGACAGAGCTGCCCGCATGGTGTCCGATGAGGATGTTGCCGGCTTGGTTGCCGTCGGCGTCCTTGCCGACATAGACGTAGGTATGGCCAAAGGTCGCGGTTTCATCCTCTGGCGTGTTGGGGTCGTCGGCCACATCCTCTTGCATGTCGCCGTTCACGTCGATGCCGGTGTTGGCCAAGCGGCCGCCGCCGAAGATGGAGCCGAGCATGGTGCCGCCCGTCATGTTGACGGTGACGTTGCCGCCCACCCTGCCGTTGGTGAGGTTGGAGGCCATGAAGTTGCGCCCGCCGCCGAAGATGTTGCCGTCCCATGTGGTGGTGCCCGTGGTGCCGAGCGTGCCGCCCGTGACGTTGACTTCGGCATTGCCAAGCACATGGGCATCGGAGCCGCCACCGAATACGGAGCCGTAAATCGTGCCTGCCTCCACGGTAACCTTGGTGTTGGCAACGTTGGCGTATGCCTTACGCAATCCGGTATGGTCTTCGGTTGGGTCGTCATGGAAGCCCTTGCCGCCGCCATATACGTAGGCGTTCAAGCCCGTGTAGTCGAGCGGACCAATCTCAGCTGTACCCGACACCTTGACCTCGGCATTGCCTACGACCGTGCCGTAGTTGCTGCCGCCGAACACGTTGCCGCAGATTTGGCCGCCCGTGATTTCCACGTAGGTATTGCCATGGATGAGACCAGCCTTGGCATTGACCACGTCCATAATGGCTTGATTGTCTTCTCCCAAATGGATGATGGCATCCTTGCCATAGCTGCCGCCGAAGACGTTGCCGTAGCTGTAGGTGGCATGATTGGGTTTCACGCTCCATGCGGTTCCATCGAACACGAGGCTGTCTGACAGGATGTTGTTTTCCCTCCCGATGGTGCCGCCAGCAATCTTTATCTTGGTGTCGCCCCACACTATGCCATCCTCGGAGCCGCCGAAGACGGAGCTCATGATGGTGGGCGTGCCGCTGATGTCGACAATCGTCGTGCGGCAGTGGCCTTGTTCCAAGCCGATAACGGTTGTTCCGTCATCATCAATCTCAACGTCGCCCTGGCCGCCGCCAAACACGTTGCCCGTGCAGGTGTGGCTGATCATTCTGACGCCGTTGATGGTGTCGTACCACGTCCATTTAGGTTCAGCATTGCCCGTACCGATCGAATAGTCATGGTCGAACTCTTTCTCCAAACCAATGGTTGGCGTGTCGGTGATGGTCACATGTGTGGTGCCGGTTTTTGCCGTGTACCAATCATCGTAGTTGTTCCAATGGCCGACATTCGCCATCTGGCCGCCGCCGAAGACGGAGCTATAGATGCGCGGGCTGCCACTGATGCTGATTTTGGCATTGGCCACACGGCCATAGTCGTCTTCAATGAATTCGTCCAATTTGCCACGGCCACCGCCGTAGACGTTGCCAAGGTCGTTGCCGCTCATCAGCAAGTCGAGGCCGTCGTTGGCGTTGTTGCCGATGGTGCCTCCGGTGAGCGTCACCGTGGTCATGCCGTGGTTGATGGAGTCATATTCATTTTCACTAATATAGGTGTCGAAGCCGCCGTTTTCGCCCACGCCGGTGCGGGCAATCATGCCGCCGCCGTAGAGGTTGCCCAAGACGGTGCCGGCAGACATGTTGACACTCGCGTTGCCGCCCACGCGCCCGCAGGCGAAGTTGGGTTGCTCAGGAACCGCCGGCGTTTCGCCTTGAGCGGGGACTTCGGGAGTGGGGTCATAGTTGGTCTCGTCGCCCTTGCCGCCGCCGAACACGTTGCCGTCGTAGCCCGAGAGGCCCGAGGTGCCGATGACGGTGGTGCCGCCCTCTTCGTTGATGGTCACATTGGCATGGCCCAACACATGGCCCATCTCAGCGCCGCCGAAGACGGAGCCATAGACCGTGCCACCCGTGATTTGCACGTCGGTGGAAGCCACGTTGGTGGTGCCGTTGAGGACGCGACGCGGGTCGCCCGCGCCACCGCCGAAGACATTGTTGGTGGTGGGTTGCAGCTCGATTTGTTCGGGAGTGCGCGGCACGCCGACGGTGCCGCCGCTCATCCTGACGGTGGCCGTGCCGCCCACGTCGGTCGATTCGTTGGCGCCATACACGTTGTTCAAGATGTGGCCGCCCTCGATGATGACCTCGGTGTTGCCCCACACCTTGCCCGAGTTCGCGTTCCAATAGGATTGATAGGGATTGCCAGGCGTACCATCTCCCGTGACATAGGGGAACCAGCCCGAACCGCCGCCAAACACGTTGCCGAACCACGACCTGCCGTCTTTTGGCGTTTGGCCTTGGCTCAAAAGCTCTGGGTCGAAGGGGGTGTAAGGTTCTGCATAAGGCCAGTGGGCCGTTGTGTACCAAGTGGTCGAACCGGGGTCGGCGAAATCATTGTCAGTGTATAACACATCCGCCGAGCCATTGTCGCCCGCGCCGATGGTGCCGCCCTTGATGGTCACCAAGGTGTTGCCCCTCACGTGGCCGCTTTCGGAGCCGCCAAACACGGAGGCTTTCACCCAAGGCTTGAAGACCGTGTTGTCGGCAGTAGTGTCGTTGGTGATGGTCACCTCGGTGCTTTGCACCGTGGCAACGAGGTCGAGGAGGCTCATGTTGCTGGTCTCGTTTTCTTGCACGGTGACATAGAGGCTGGGGTTGTCCGACCAGCCTTCGCCGCCGCCATACACATAGCCGAGGTCGTCGTTGTACTTGAGCCAGGGGCTGCCAGCATCGGTGTCGGGTCGCATCTGTGACCTGTCGCCGCCGATGATGCCGCCGCTGATCTTGACCGTGGCCTTGCCTTCCGCGACCGCGATGTTGGTGATGTCGTCGCCAGATTTAGTCAGGGTGTATTGGCCCACGTTGGCGATTTCGCCGCCGCCCAACACGATGCCATAGACGTGGGTGTCGTTGCCAATCGTGTCGGAGATTTCGATCGTGGTGTTCTTGGTCAGGCCCAAGAGCAAGGACTTTTCCGGCGAATTGGAAGAAGGAGTGTCAGTATCAAGGAGACCCTTGCCGCCGCCATAGATGTTGCCCATGCTGAAAGCGGTGAATTCCTCGATTTCATCCTTGTTGCCCACCGTGCCGCCTTTCACCATGATTTTGGTGTAGCCGTGGTTGGCACCGTCTTGCATGGCGCCGTTTTCGTCAATGCCGGTTTGGGCGAGGCGACCGCCGCCATAGATGTTGCCCATGACGGTGCCCGCTCTCATGTCGATTACGGTGTTGCCTTCCACGCGGCCAGCGGTCAAGCTGCTTTCGCTGCCTTTGCCGCCGCCGAAGATGTTGCCGTCAGTGCCACTCTTGCCATCGTTGCCGACGGTACCTTGGAACAGGTTCACGAGGGTATTGCCCGAAACAGTGGCCAACTCGCCGCCGCCATATACCTCACCTTTGACAATGTCAGCATAACTGGTGGGGGCTACCCAACCCGTATTATGGGCTACAATGGTGTCGAAAAGATGCTTGACAAGGCCGGTTGATGCATCGCCCATGAGGTCGGCATCGTAGCCCATGTTGACCACGGGGCTGGCCGTGGTGGTTGCCGTGGCGCCTTTGCCGCCGCCAAACACGCTGCCCTTCACCGTGCCGTGGATGACGTTGATTTCGGGCGTGAGGCGTTCTTCGCCTTCATCGATGGCGTAATTGGGCGTGTAGGCCGTGTTGCGGCCTGCGCCGTAGAGGTTCATCAGGTTGAGGTCGCAGGTGCCGCTTGTATTGAACACGTTGACCTGGATCTTGCCTTCGATGTTACCGTTTTCGTCGCTGCCGCCGTAGGCCGCCTCGTTGATGGTGCCGCCGAAGATGTTGAGGGTGACGTTGCCGCCGTGGCCGCGCAAATCGACAGAAGGTGTGGCATGAAGGTTGTCATACAAATACTGGTACACCCTGTACTCCTCAGACGCGGGATCAGTGCTAGGCCATAGCTCTGGATTATTCAACACTTCATCCGACACATCGGGGAACCGCTTGATGTCGGCAGGAATTGCCGGTGTTGAAGGAACGGTCGAATCGTCAGCGGACTGTCCCTTCGAGCCGGCGAAGAGGTTGTTGTAGGTGGCGCCGAAGATGTTGACGGTGACGTCGCCGTAGATGTTGGCCAATTGCGTGCCGCCGTAGAAGTTGCCGTAGGAGGCGTTGCAGCACTCCACCGTGGTGATCACGTCGCCGAGCACCAAGGCCGCATTGCCGCCGCTGAAGACGTCTTCGATATACAAGGGGCAGCTGCCGCCATAGTTGACGTTCAGGTTGATTTCGTCGATGATGCCGTTGTTGTTGCTGCCGCCGAACACTTGGTTGATGAGTCCGCCGTTGATGTTGGTGTTGGCCTTGCCGTAGATGTCGGAGGGCCTCACCTCGCCGTTGCCGCCGCCAAATACCCGGTAGATGCGTCCGCCGTCGATGATGACGTTGGCGTCGGTTTTGTAGCCCGCGCTTGGCGAGCCGATGTCGGCGGCGTTGGAGCCGCCATACACTTCGCGGATGGTGTTCTCTTGGCATTGATAGACGTGCACCGAGGCTTTCTTTCCCTCGGCGGGCGTGTAGTCGGCCTGGTTGCTGCCGCCATACACGGACTGGATGGCGAAATTCTCCACCGCATACGGCTGCGTGCCTAACCATGCTAAGATTTCTTCGTCAGTAGTGTATTGTTCGGGGATTTCCGGGCATTCGTTTTCTGTGGTGTGCGCCGTCTGATAGACGTTCACCGTGACGTTGCCGTAGGGCGTGCCGCTGTGGTTGTTGGCGCCATAGACGGAGCCGAAGAAGGAGGCATTGCCCGTGTAGGAAACATCGCGACCACTGACCGCACCGATGTTGACGGTGGCGTTGCCCTTGGGGTTGGTTCCGTAAGCGCCGACGTAGGCGAATGAAGCCCCGCCGAACACGTCGCCTTTGATGGTGCCGCCGAGGATATCCACGTGGGTGTCGCCATACACGCGGCCCGCCAGATAATTGGCTGTCCACAGGTTGCCCGCAACCAAATGCGTGGCGTTGGTGGAGTCGTTCACGATAGGTGTATGATCGAATACGGTCTCTGTTCCATTGAAGATGGGGTTGTGGCTTCCGTAGCCGCCGCCATACACGCCTCCGAAATAGTATTCTTGTCCACTTTCGTCTGTGTTGGCGAGTGTGCCGATGGTGCCGCCGTTGACGGTCACGCGGGTGTCGCCCGCCACGGTGCCCTGCTCGGCGCCGCCAAACACGCGGCTCTTGATGGTGGGATTGTCGTTGATGGTCACATAGGCCATTCTGGAGCGGCCCATCGAGACCCAGTGGGGCGAGATGGTGTCAACGTCGCCCTGCGCACCGCCAAACACATTGCCCGTGCAGGTGTGGATGAGCTTATAGTCATCGTCAAGGACGGTCCAATAGCTCGGTGCGTCGTCACCCGTGCCGTGTGCATAACCATACAGGAATTCCTTGTCGGTGCCGATCTCAGCCGTGCCGCCCACGGTGACCACGGCGGTGCCGCTATACTCATGGAACTTGGCTTTGCCGTCCACCTCCTGCCAATAGCCGATGCTGGCCATCTCGCCACCGCCAAACACGGCACCGTAGATGCGCGGGTTGCCCGTGATGTTGATTTTGGTGTTGGCCACGCGACCGGCGAGGATGTCCTCGTAGTTCTCCAAGTCGCCCTTGCCCGAGCCGAAGATGTCGCCCACGCTCTCGTCGCTGCCGTTCAGCAGTTTGTCGGGGTTGGAGTTGCCGATACTGCCTGCGCTCACGTTGATGGTGGCCAAGCCATAGTTGACGGAGTCGTTGGCACTTGCATACGGTGTGAAATCGCCGTTCACATCCACGCCGACGAGGGCCAAACGCCCGCCGCCGAAGATGGTGCCTTGGAGGGTGCCGCCCGTCATGGTGACGTTGGTGTTGCCGCCCACGCGACCGCAGTGCTTGTAGATGGCAAAGTCGGTGTCGTCATCGACTTTGATGCCACTACCCCATCCGCCGCCGAACACGTTGCCGTCGAAGGAGGTGGTGCCGCCGTTGTTGTCGGCAAGTACACCAATGCTGGCGTTATCTTGAATCTTCACGTCGGTGTGCTTGATGACGTGGCCGTTTTCGCCGCCGCCGTACACGTCGCCATAGACGTAGCCGCCCTTGACGGTGACGTCGGTGTTCTGCACGTTGCAGAAGTCTGTGTAGCTGTCGGAGGCGAAGCCCTTGCCCGCACCGAACACGCTGCCGCCATAGACGAAGTCGTTGTCGTTGCAGATGTCGCTTTGCAAGCCCACTTTCGCCTCGTCGCTGACGCTGACGCTCACCTTTTCATTGGCCGTGCCGCCATCGTCGGCGAGGCCGAACACCGTGGCCAAGTTGCCGCCGCCATACACGTTGCGGTGGATGAGGCCGCCTTTGATCTTGACCGCAGTGGTCTCGATGACGGAACCCGCCATCTTGTTGTAGGAATTTTCGACATCTTCATCGTAAAAGCCCTTGCCCGAACCGCCGCCGAACACATTGCCGCGGTCGGTCCAGTTGGCATTGTCGAGATCGCTGATGCCCATTGTCGTTGCTGCTGTGGAAGCATTGACGTAGGCTACGCCTATCTCGCCGCTGTTGACGGTGACGTCGGTTGAACGGCGCACGTGTCCGTCTTGGGCGCCGCCGTGTACCGAGCCGTAGATGCGTGGATAAATGGTTGAGCCAGGCGTCACGGCTGTGGCCGTTTCGCCGATGGTGACGGAGGTGTTGTTGACGAAGCCGAAGAGGTCGTCTGTGACTTCATCGGCATCTTGCACCACCTGTCCGCGGCAGCCGCCGAAGACGGAGCCGTAGGGGATGTTGTCCTTGAACACGTCGCTGGGCTTGCTGGGGTTGAGCATGCCGAGCGTGCCGCCATACACCTTGATGTTGGTTTGTCCGCTGCTTGCTGCAAGGGCGAGCAACTCGGGGTCGGTCGTCGTCTCTCCGTAGCCAAGGTAGTTGCCCTTGCCGACGGAGGCGAGGTTGCCGCCGCCGAACACGCTGCGCACCACATAGCCGCCTTTGATCTCGATTTCGGTGTTGCCATAGACCTTGCCTGAGGTGAGGACATACTCGCCGTTATACTTGCCCTTACCCTTGCCGCCGCCATACACGGCATGGCCGACAAGGCCTTTTTCGATGGTGATCTTCGTGTCGTCCTTGACGTGGCCGTCCTCGGCGCCGCCATACACCGCGCCTGACACACAGCCCAACGTGCCGTAGTCCGTCCAATCCTCAAGGTTCGGTTGGAAGGCCGAGATCCAGTCGCTCGGCTTGTAGGTGGTTGGCGTGGCTGAGGTGGTGGCATCGTTGATGGTAATCTCGGTTTCCCTCACGTTGCCAATGTGGGCCACGATGTAGGTGCTTCCCGCCTTGCCCTTGCCGCCGCCGTAGATGTCGCCGTTGTCCAAACGGGTCGCCTTGATGGCAGCGGAGGCCAAGTCGTCGCCTGTTGCGGGGTCGTAAGGATTGCCGGTGGTTGGGCTCCATGGGCCCATGAAGTCCTTGCCGGTGATGCCGATGCGGCCTCCGGTGACGTTGATGTTGGCCTTGCCGGTGTTGTCGGCGTAAGTGAATTTGAACGGCCAGCTGAGGTAGAAGGGGTGAACTTGGTCGTTGGTGCTGGTGGGGTCGTCGGTTTGGACGTGCCTCACCGAGTCGGTGATGCGGCCCACGTTGGCGAACTCGCCGCCGCCATAGACGCTTTTCTTGATCCAGCCGCCGCTGATGTTGATGTTGGTGTTGCCGAACACGCGGGCAGCCAGCTGCACGGGCTTGATGAAGACGCCAGTTTGGACTTCAGCTGTACTGGTCGTGTTGTCGGAGCCGTGTCCGCCGCCATACACGTCGCGCCAGAGCGTGCCGCCGCTGATGTTGACGTGGGTGCTGTGGTCTTCCGAAGTCTGGCCGGCCTCGCCGCCCACGATGCCCAACTCGCCGCCGCCATACACGTTGCCCTTGATGGTGGTCTTGTTGTCGGCGCTCGTCTGGCTGATGTTGAGCGTGGTGTTTTTCACGCGGCCCGACATAAACCATTTGGGGTTGGTGGTGGTGCCGTCAAGTTCCTCGATACGGCCCATGCCGCCGGCGAAGACGTTGCCGCCCGTGGTGTGGTCGGTGTAGTGGTATTTCGACTCATAGTCGTTGCCGATGGTGCCGCCGGTGATGTTGACGGTAATCTTGCCATGGCCATCGCCCGCCTGCATCTTTCCGTAGTTGTCATGCTCGGGTGGCACGAGGTGGGTGCCCACCGAGGCCATACGTCCGCCGCCATAGACGGAGCCAAGCATGGTGCCGCCTTCGATGGTCGTCTTGGCGTTGCCGGCCACCACGCCTGCGGTGAGGGCCTCGCCCGAGAAGCCGCGACCGCCGCCAAACACGTTGCCGTCGAAGGAAGAACGGCCGGTGGTGCCTATCACGGCGTCGCCGCCGATGGTGAGCTGCACGTCGCCAAAGACGTGGCCATCCTCGCCACCGCCGAAGACAGAGCCATAGACGATGCCGCCCGTAATCTGCACAACGGTTTCTTTCACGTTGGTCCAGGTGTTGAAGTCGGTGCGCGGGTCGCCCTGGCCAGCACCGAAGAGGCTGCATTTGATGGGGTGGCTTTCAATCTGTGCGAAGGTGCGTGGCACGCCGAGGGTGCCGCCGCTCATCTTCACCGTGGCCGTGCCGCCTGAAACGTGGGTGCCGCCTTCGGCTGGATCGTAGGTGAAACTGCCCACGTCGGTGGTCTCGCAGCCGCCATACACTCCTGAGAGGATGTGGCCACCAGTGATGTTCACTTCCGTGTTTCCATAGACAATGCCCGACTCGCGGTTCCAATAGGCCTTGTATTGCCCACCCTCTTCTTTGTAGTAAGGATAGAAACCCGAGCCGCCGCCAAACACTTTGCCGTACCAGGTCTTGCCATCGGTAGGCTTGGAATTGGAATGGTTTTCCTGGTCATCATCGTTTTTGATGGCAATCGAATTGAACGGACGGTTGGTGAGCTTGTCAAAGTCCCATGCGTTGCATCCTGCCAAGGCCGCTGCTGAAGTCACGTCGCCGTTGGCATCAAATGAAGTCGTTGAGGTAAGCGGGTCGAAGAATTGGGGATCTGAATATTTCACATCCGTCGTGCCATTGTCGCCCGCGCCAATCTGTCCGCCGCTGATGGTCACCTTGGTGTCGCGCATCACATGACCGGCCATCGAGCCGCCATACACTGTGCCTTTCACCCAGGCCGAGCCTTGCTCCGTCTTGCCGATGGTCACGTCGGTTTCGCCCACGGTGGCCAAGAGGTCGAGGAGCGACTTGTTACCGTAACCCACAGTGCTGATGAGGGGCAGATACTCGGATTTTTCCGGGTTGTCAATGAGTCCCTCGCCGCCGCCGAAGACGTGGCCGAGGTCGCTGTTGTACTTGAGGCTGAAGTTGCCCTCGCCGTCGGCTATGGTGTAGTCCATCTCCATCCGGTCGAGACCGATTTGGCCGCCCGTCACGGTGACCTTGGTCTTGCCTGTGCCCTCCACCATGGCGATGTCGCTAATCGCGTCTGTGCCCAAAGTCCAAGTGTATTGGCCCACCGTGGCCACCTCGCCGCCGCCGAAGACGGAGCCGAGGATCTTGGGGCTGCTGATTACGGAGCCGTCCTTAATGGAGTCGGTGATGAGCACCTCGGTGTTCTTCACCAAGGAGACGAGCAGTGCCGAGGCATGAGGATGGCCGGTAATGCCCACCTTGTCGCCCTTGCCGCCGCCATACACGTCGCCCATCGAGTGCTCGGTGAACGTCTTGATGAAGGGGATGTCTCCCAAACTGGCATCATGCACGGTGTTGTCGTTGCCAATCGTTCCGCCGTTCACCTTGACGAAGGTGTTGCCGTATTTGTCATCGCCGTCGTCGCTGAGGATGTTGCCGTACAAATCTACACCCGTCAGGGCGAGACGACCGCCGCCAAAGATGGAGCCGTAGATCTGTCCGCCGCTCATCTCGACGGTGATGTTGCCGCGCACGCGACCGGCGTTGTAGTTGGCCTTGCTGAAGTTGCGGCCGCCGCCGAAGATGTTGCCGTCGTAGCTCGTGGTGCCAGTAGTGCCCATGAGACCACTGATATAATAAGTATGGGCATCGCCAAGCACGTGGCCGTCTTCGGCGCCGCCGAAGATGCTGCCCCAAATGCGGTTGGTGTTGGCATCGGCTGACGCGGGTATGTTAACAGTGACCTCTGTATTATTGACATCGGCAAGGTCATTAAACCTCCCACTATAAGGATGTGCCGGATTGGTGATATAGTCGTTGGCGATGCCTTTGCCACCGCCAAACACGTAGCCGTCAACACCGTTCAGGCCGATGGGGATGTTGTAGCCCTCTCCCTCTCTCGGAGCAGGGCCCACTTGGCCACCGGTGACGGTCACCTTGGCCAAGCCCGTGTTGGCCTTCGGTGCAAAGTCCTTAATGGTTTGGGTTCCCGCTTCGAAGATGGTGTCTCTCAAGCCCACGCTGGCCATCTCGCCGCCGCCATACACGTTGAGCAGCACATGGCCGCCTTTGATGTTGACTTCGGTGTTGCCTTTCACCAAGGCCGCATCGCGATTGACGGGATAGCCGGCGCCACCGCCAAACACGCCGCCGCCCGAAGTGTGGACGATGCTGTCTAATGCCGCACCCGATGCAGTGTTGTGCTTGCGGACATATCCAATCGTGCCCACCGTGCCGCCATACATGTTGACTTTGGTGTCGTTCTTCACTTGGCCCAACTGTCCGCCGCCGTACACGTCGCCGGGCACGCTGGCGCCATCGTATAGGTTGACCTCAGAAAACATGGTCGTGGCGAATGCGTCGTATTCTGGCGATGGGCCATTGAAGATGCCACGGCCCGCACCGAACACGCTGCCGCCGTAACGTCCGCCTTGGGTCGCCGGGTTGGTCTCGGTGGCTTTCACCACATCCTCGTCGCCGATGGCGCTATAGATGTTGACCTTGGCAAGAGAATAGGTGGTGTCAGGAACTGTTGCCTGCTCCATGGCCGGCGGGCCTACCGACGACAAGGGGCCGCCGCCATACACGTTCTGGTGGATGGTGCCGCCGTTGATGGTGACCGTCGTGAATTGGGTCACCGAGCCTGCGCTGCGACTGTAGTGACTGCCTGAGCCATCGGTGTACTGGCCCACGCCTGCGCCAGCGCCGTACACACTGCCACGGCCTCTCCATTGGTAACTAGTCAAGTCATCACCAACCAAAGCAAACAAAGCTGTGTTTGTTGGATCGTATTTGTTGCCGATTTCGCCCGCGTTGACGGTGACGTTGGCATCCCAGCGCACATGGCCGTCCTGTCCGCCGCCAAACACCGAACCGTAGATGCGGGGACCTGTGTCGCCTACGCTTGCGCCGATGGTGACATGGGTATGGTTGGTGTAACCGAGGAAGAACTCAGGATAGTAGTGGATGCGGGGCGTTAGGGTTTGAGGCACGTTGGGTGCCGGTTCGCCACGGCTGCTGCCGAACACGTTGCCCGTAGGAATGTCGTCCTTCATGCCATTGACGGTGCCGATGGTGCCGCCATAGATATTGACATTGGTATGGCCAGAGTTGTCGAAGAGCGCTTGCATTTCTTCATCGTCGGCTGCCGTCCATTGCTCGCCATAGCCGTCGGGCGTGAAGTCGTTGGGGCCGCTGGCATAGTTGCCCTTGCCCACCGAGGCGCGGTTGCCGCCGCCAAACACGTTGCGCACCACATAGCCGCCGTTCATATTGACGTAAGTGTTGCCAAACACCTTGCCAGCGGTGATGCTGGTGATGGTGGCCAACGAATCGGGTTGAGCGGTTTGCGGGGTGTCAGGTTTCCATATCCAGGTTTGGTAGGTATCGGTTCCCTTGCCGCCGCCGTAGACGCTGTGTCCGATAAGACCATTGTTGAGCGTGACGATGGTGTTGTCGTTCACATGGCCGTTTTCACCGCCACCGTAGAGCGAGCCGGGGAGACAGCCCATGTTTGCGGCAGTGTAGGTTGACCAATCGCTCGCTGTAGGATAGAACCCGTAAACCCAATCACTTGGCATATAGTTCGTAGGTGTGGCCGCATTTGTAGTCGCATATTCGACAGTGACCATGGTGTTGTTGGCGTTGGCGCAGTCGGCAAACACATAGCGGTCGCCGGCAATGCCCTTGCCGCCGCCAAACACGTCGCCGTTGTCTTCGCGGGCTTTCTTGAGGGCTTCCTTGTGGTTAGGTGTGGATTCATTGTAGGGAACATAGCCTTCACCGAGGTCAACCAAAGGCACTCCCGCATCATTCCACGGGCCCATGAAGTCCTTGCCGGTGAGGCCGACGCGGCCTCCCGTGACGTTGACCGTGCAAGTGCCGGTGCCGTCGGCATACTTGAACTCGTAAGGCCAGCTGAGGTTGAAAGGGTGGGCGTTCTCGCCCGACTCGGCGTGCTCGGTCGGCAATTCCGTAATGGTGCCCACCGAGGCCAACTCGCCGCCGCCATACACGCTCTTCTTCACCCAGCCGCCGTTGATGTTGACGATGGTGTTGCCGTCGATGCGGCCTGCGCGTTGCATCGGGTTGACTTGGAACGGCTCAGTCTCATGCACATCCAAAGGAGCAAGCATCGTGGTGTTGTCGCTGCCCAAGCTGCCGCCAAACACGTTGCGCCAGATGGTGCCGCCATTGATGGTGACCGTGGCATTGCCCGTCCCGGTTTCTCCAGTACCGCACGACAAGGTGCCCAGCTCAGAGCCACCGTAAACGTTGCCTTTGATGATGGTGTTGTCACCGCTAATCGTGACGTAGGTGTTCTTCACCTTGCCCAAGTTGGGCCACAGCGGGTTGACGGAACCGTCGAGGAGGGTCAAACGGCCCATCGAGCCGCCGAAGACGTTGCCGCCGTAGGAGCGTCCTTCGGCAAGGGCCGGGTTGCCAAGATGCAGCTTCGACTCATAGTCGTTGCCGATGGTGCCGCCCGTGATGTTGACGCGCACCACGCCGTGGTCGTCGCCCGCCTGCATTTGGCCGTAGAGCGGACTGCTATCCAAGACGAATGGCAAACCCACCGAGGCCAAACGACCTCCGCCATAGATGGAGCCGAGCATGGTGCCGCCGCCAATGTTGAGCGTGACATTGCCGCCCACCGAACCAGCCGAGAGGGCCTCGCCCGAGAAACCACGACCGCCGCCGAACACGTTGCCGTCCACGTAGGAATAGCCCCAGGTGCCGAT
Organism: Bacteroidales bacterium; assembly: GCA_017439405.1. Classification (GTDB taxonomy): domain Bacteria; phylum Bacteroidota; class Bacteroidia; order Bacteroidales; family F082; genus Limimorpha. The sequence goes on along the minus strand of JAFSJF010000078.1, from coordinate 12,374 downwards.
GAAGGCATCATTGGCACCTTCTGGCAAATTGTTGATGTTCATAACCACATTGCCAAGCACATGGCCGTCCTCGCCGCCGCCAAACACCGAGCCGAAGAAGAAGGCATTGCCGCCAATGTTGACCTCTACATTCTGATGAACGTTGGTCCAAGTGTTGAAAGCGGTGCGCTGGTCGCCCTTGCCGCCGCCAAAGAGGTAGCAGGTGACAGGGTGCGCCGCAATGTCAGCCAAGGTGCGCGGCACGCCAAGGGTGCCGCCGGTCATCGTCACAGTGGACGTGCCCAAAACGTCGGTCATCTCGTTGCCGCCAAAAATGCTGGTGAGGATGTGTCCACCCGTGACGACAACCTCCGAATTGCCATTCACCTGCCCTGCCGTGCGCCGCCAAATGCCATTAGCAATCGGATAATAGCCCGAGCCGCCGCCAAACACGTTGCCGAAAGTGGTGTAGCCGTTGCTACCCGCAATAGGATCGCCTTGGCCATCAAGAATATAGGGATCGAATGGTTGGTAAGGAGACTGATAGGGCCAGTGGCTGCACTCGTGGAAGTCTGCCGCATCGGCATCGGTAAAGGTGCCGTTCTTGATACTGTCAATCGCGGTATTCCATTGTTCTTCAGTATATAAGCCGTCCCAATGACTAACACCATTCTCTTCGTAATAACCGTTACCAATCTGTCCGCTGCTGATGGCCACCCGCGTGTTGCCCAGCACGAGGCCGTCCTCACTGCCGCCATACACGGAGCCATGGATGAACGCCGTGCCGCCGATTTCGAGGATGGCGCTGCCCGCCACGCCGAGCGCGATGGCCTTGTAGTAAGTGATGGAGTCGGCCTCGCCACGCCCCGAAGCGAACACATAGCCATAGTCGTCCTCATAGCTGTTGTCGGCAAAAGGCATGATGGTATGCTCGGCAACGCCCACTTCTCCGCCATTGACAATCACCTTGGTCAGGCCAGTGTTTTCGGCGCAACTGGCAGGGACGTCCACGCTTTCTCCTGCGTGAGCACCTGATGTATAGGGTACAGTGGTATAGTCCGTAAACGTACCCACCGAGCCAAGTTCGCCGCCGCCGTAGATGCTGCGCTCCACGATGCCGCCCTTCATCTCGACCAAGGTGTTTTCTTTCACCAGACCGGCCGTTACTTCGGTCACCACGCCCTTGCCGCCGCCATAGACGCTGCCTTTGGTGGTGCCGTCGTTGAGGTTGACGGTGGTGCTCTTGGTCACTTGTCCAATGTTTCCGCCGCCAAAGACGTTGCCTTCGATGACAACTTGCGCCGAAGCCGTGCCGCCTGTCAGCAGCATGGCTGAAACAAGAAAAGCTTTCACTCGTTTTCTATACCTGTCAAAATATGTACTCATGGTTGTATGTTTTGTCATGGTTAGATTCATAGTTTGGTTATTTTCCAGTCGTCGATGGTGCGGCGGTCGTTGCTGATGTTCAGCCCGACGGCCATGACGGGTCGGTTGTCGGCCGCAAAACGCGTGCCATAGTCTTTCTTCAGTATCTGGTCTATGGCTTCGTCGGCGTTTTTGCCGTATTTCAGTTCGATGATGTATATCGTGTCGGTCAGCTTCAGCGCGATGTCCATGCGTCCGTCGCTGGTCATGCTTTCGGCCTCCACGTCGGCGCCGAAGCCCACGAGGGCGGCATAGATGAGCGACTGGTAGAGCTGCTCGTTCTGGTTCTTGTCGGTGATGGCGTAGGGGATGCCCGCATACCAGGTGCGGAGGCATTCCACGAACTCCTCGATGGTGATTTCCTTGGAACACAGGTTTTGGAAGGCGTTGCCCAAGGCAATGTCGCTGCCCACATAGCTCTCCATGTAGTATTTGTAGAGCGAATTGGCGAAGCCTTCGCGCACCTCGCCGTTAGGGAAGCCCAAGGTGTATTTTCGCGTGATAGGATTGTATTTCTTCAGCGTGAGGTAGCCGCTCTGGAACAGCACAGGAATCGGGTCGTTGATGCGTTCCGTCGGTGCGTCGAAGACCTCCATTTTGACACTAATGCCCTCAAATTGCTGCATACTGGCACGATGTCTCTTCATCAATTCGATGAGCATGGTCGGGGTGCCGGTCGCGAACCAGAAATTCTGGATGTCGCCCAACGAAAAGGCTTTAATGAGACTCCACGGGCAATAGATGTCGGTCATCCTGTTGGAAAAATGGTAGCCGTCGTACATCTCTTTCAGTTTGGCCACCGTGTCGTCGAAAGAATAGCGCACTCCCCAATCCTTGTAGATGTCATCCAAACTTTTCGCCAATAGCTCGATGTATTCCTTCCATTCGGTCAGCAGTTCCTCCTCGGTGATGCCGCAGATGGCCTCGTAGTCGGAATCGAAGGTGATTTGCTTCAGGTTGTTCAGTTCGCTGAACACCGACAGTTGCGAGAACTTGGAGATGCCGGTCAGGAAGACGAAGCGCAGATATTGCTCTTGTGCCTTCAGCGGCGAGAACAGGTTGCGGAGACGCTGGCGTATATAATCCTGAAGTTCAATGTCGTTGATGCTGTCGAGCATGGGAGCATCGTATTCGTCAACGAGGATGACCACCTTTTCGCCGGTTTGTTCGTACGCCGCATGAATCATATTGGTCAGGCGGGCGTCATAGTTGGTGGGGTCATCTGGGTTGGTAATGCCGAACCTCTTCTCCTCCTGACTAAGGATGGCATTGAGGGTTCCATGCACCACATCCTTTTCATAATACTTGCCGTTGTTCAGGTTGAGGCGTATGACGGGATGTTTCCTCCACTCCGTCTCGCGGTCGTAGATGTACAGCCCCTCGAAGAGTTCCTTGCGCCCCTCGAAGTAGCAGCGCAAGGTGTCCACCAAGAGGCTCTTGCCGAACCTGCGCGGACGGCTGAGGAAGTAGCTGGTGGTGTTGGAACTCGCCATCTGCCAGACGTACTTCGTCTTGTCGATATACGGTGCCTTGCGTTCGCGGATCCATTCAAAACTCTGCACCCCGACGGCGAAGCTTCCTCTTATTTCCTGTTCGTTGTTCATCATGGTTGATCCCTTTCTCTTCTTTTCCATTATTCGGCAGGTCCTATGATCACTTGCGGGCTGCCGTCCACGTCGCCTTCGTTGCCGCCGCCATAGACGTTGCCTTTGACGGTGACAGGATAGGTGGCAGTCGGTCCCACATGCACTTTCGGGTTGGCCGTAACATTGCCTCTGTTGCTCCCGCCGAAGACGTTGCCGTCATAATGGACATTCTCTTCAAAATAGTCTCCATAATTGGTATCGCCGCCAACGGTGCCTTTGGCGACGGTCACTTCGGGCGAGATGGCATTTCCGTCCGTAGGCTCGTATCGCGTTTCGTTGCTGGCGCCATATATGTTGCCAATAAACAGCGGGCAATCTCCCCCTTGGTCTTCAATGTAGATCGTAATCTTGCCTTCCACGTTGCCGTTCACGTCGCAGCCTCCATAAAGGTTGCCGATGGTGCCGCCATAGATGTTGATGTTGATGTTGCCGCCCGTGCCGGCAAGAGAACCAGTCAGCCCTCCGTTATCTATCATGTACTGTTTCAAGGCATCCGAATAGCCATTGGGGTTGCTTTCCCAGTCATAATCGGCTGCAGGGTATTTCCTGACATCTGCGCTGAACTCGCTATAGCCCATCGAGCCGCCAAACAGGTTCCCGATATACCCTCCCCTGACAGTCAGGGTGATGTCGCCATAGACGATGGCCCAACGGCTACCGGCATAGACGTTGGTCTTGTAGCCTTCGTTCCAGCCGCAATTGATCTCGCAATTCAAGCCGCCATAGATTTCCGCCTCGTTTGCGCCGTTGAACCACGAATCGATGATGGGGCCCACGCAAGTAGTTATGCAGCCTGTTGTTGGGTATTCTTCTGTGGTGATTTCGTGAAGTGTGCCATCAATATTACCGGTTTTGTTGCTGCCTACGACGGTGAAATTGTATCGTCCGCCAATCCAGCCGTGCTGGATGCCGCCTGCACCCACATTGGCCGCTGTCGTCAAGCCGTTGCCGCCGCCGTAGCTCTCGTCGAAACGGCCACCCTCGACGAACAGCCACACGCCATACACATCTGCGGCATTGCCGCCGCCGTACACGTACTGGATGGTGTTTTCGCAACCGTGGACGTAAACATGGGTTAGTTTATCCGTAACCGTAAAGTCGGCTCTGTTGCCGCCGCCGAACACTTCCTTGATGGCGTAGGTCCTGTCGTCATGGACGAAATAGTCGGCCATGTCTGTTGCGGTGTGGTTGGTCTGATACACGTCCACATAAACGTCGGCCTGCGGCGAGCCGTTGAGGTTGTTGCAGCCGAAGATGGAACTGTTGACGAAAGAGGCCTTGCCCGTGAATGTTGGCGTTGCTGCGCCATCGGTTCTGCCCACGTTGACATGCACCTTGCCGTTGACGATGGCAGCAATGTCGCTGGTGGCGCCATTTATGCCGTTTTTCTGGCCCAAGCCGCCGCCATACACGTTGCCGTTGACGGTTCCGTTGAGGATGTTGACCGTGGTTGTGTTTTCAGAGTTGGTGTTCACTTCGCCCAAGGCCGAGCCGCCGTAGAGTTCGCCGATGAGCTTGGGGTATTCGGAGTGCACCTCTTCGCCTTCGCTCATAATAATTTTGCCGAAATCGATATCGACATTGCCGAGAATCTTGGTGCCTTGGCCCTTGCCGCCGCCGAAGACGTTGCCGGTGATGGTACCGCCCGTCAGGCTGATGGACGAACTTCCGCAATAGGGCGCATGGTCTTCGCCCGTGTAGGTGTAGTCGCCGTTGCCGCCGCCATACACCGTGCCCACTGAGCCACCCGTGACGACCACTTGCGACAAGCCGCCAATGTCGCCGCTCACGTCGCTGCCTCCGAAGAACGTGGCAGGATGCTCGCCGCTTTCCACGAGGACGAGGGTGTTGTAGGTCACGCCGTTCATGCGGCAACCGCCATAAACGGCTTCGGTCACCTTGGCCGTCGGAGTGATGGGGTCCGATCCTCCTTCCCCGTCACCATCGTAGGCGCTGCGCAAATAAACCATGCTGCCCACATCGTTATAAGTGGTACCGCCAATGTTGAAGTTCTGGCGGTGTCCCAAAGCGCCTTCGTTGCAACCGCCATACACGGTGCCCACCTTGCCGTGGAGCAAGATGATGTCGGGCACAAGGTCGACCAAGTCGCCCTTGTTGTTGCCGCCGAAGATGACGCCCACATGGTTGCCTTCGTCTGTGTAGTCAGGGTTGTCCACATTGAGGAACACCTTGATGAAGCCCGTGACGGTGACTCCGTCGCCGCCGCCATACACGGTATTGATATGGCCATCGTGCGCTATGTTGATGTCGATGAAGGTTCGTGATTGGATGGGTTCGTCGTCTTCGAAGCAAGCCACCACGGGTTCCAAGTCGCCGTCGTAGTCGTCCGCCTCATCAAAGTTGGAGAAATAGGCATAGTAGCCATTGCCGCCGCCAAAGACGGTGTTGATATTGGGTGTTCCCGTCAGGCTGATATAAGTATCCACCAATTCCAAAGGGGTTTTCCCGTCGGAGGCATAGTCATAGATGGAGGGCAGGACGCGGTTGCTCATGTCGGCCACCGAGCCGGTGCGGTCGTTGCCGCCATAGAGTGCGCCGAGGATGGTGCCGCCCGAAACGATCACTTCGTTGCTGCCGTAGATGGAGGCCATGTTGCCGCCGCCATACACATCGCCTTCCACCGTGCCGCCGTTCATGCGCACCGACGACAAGCCAACGAGAGCGGGGAATGAGGGTCTGGCCCCAACATAAGCAATAGTGAAGCCCACTGGAGCCATGTTGCCGCCGGCGTACACATTGCCTTTCACAGTGACGGCTGTGCCGGCTTCGTCATCCTTGCTTACGATGACTTGGGTCTCGTTGTGGGTCGGGATATCCATGCCGATATAACGCCCTGCTTCGTCGCCATAGTTAATGCCTGGAACATAAACCGTTCCGTTGTTGCAGTGGTAGAAGCCGTTGCTGCCGGCGAAGAGGTTCCCATAGACCGTTCCGCCTGTGGCCACGACGTAGGTGGCGCCCTGCACAGTTTGGTACTTTATTTTGTCTTCGTCCGACAACTCTCCACTATAGGGGAAATCGTGATAGACGCGGGTGCTGCCCACATCGCCGCTCACGTTGCAGCCGCCATACACGGTGCCCACATGGCCGTTCTTGAGTTCCACCCAAGTGCTGTAGTCCACGTTGCTCATCTGGCAACCACCATATAGGTTGTCTATTAATATGGTCGGGCTGTTCATCACCACATGGGTGCTGTAATCAAAGTTGATGTCTTCGCTTGCATAGGTGATGGTGCCGCTCTGGTTGGCCAACATGTCGCCTGCGTTGCCGCCGCCATAAACGGTGCCTATGCCGCCCGAAGTCAGGGTGAGCGTCGGAAGGCCCGCCATGGTGGCCTTGTTGTTGCCGCCAAAGAGGGTGCGAATGTTATAGATGCCCGTGCCTGCCCAGCCGTAGTTTTCGTCAATGGTCAAGGGTGAAGCGGAGCTGATGCCACCGAAATAGACCTTGCCGAAAGCCCCACCCGCAGCAGCACCAAGTGCACAATTGACTGTCACCTCCGTGGAGCGCACGTCGGCAGCGTTGCCGCCACCGAAGATGGTGTCGCACTGGCCACCTTCGATGGTGATGTGCACCTGCTGCCCCATCACTTTGTTGCCGCCTCCGAAAACATAGCCAATGCCGAAATCGCGGCCAAGTTCGCCGTCATTGTAGTCGCTCACTGTTGCCGTGGTTTTCGTATTGTTTACCGTGATGTACTCATTGGACCAATATCCCAAAGAGCCGCCGAAGTTGTTGCCACCAAACACGGTGTAGATGGTGCCGCCGTTGATGGTGATGTCCACATCTTTGCTCGTATTGTTCAGGATGGCATTTTTGGCGCCACCGAAGAGGGAGTCGATAACGATATAGTCGTTGGATACGGTAATGTTGGTCTTGGAAATGGTGGGACACACCAAATGCACCGGACTGCCAGTGGAGTTGGTCCACACCACATCGCCCACTGTGTGCATGGGTGTCATGGCGTTGATGCTGGCACCGTTGGCGATGTCGTATGTACTATTGTATGATGCCGGTTCAAAAGAGCTGCCGTTGTAGGCATAGTAGCCGTTGCCGCCGCCATACACGTCGCCGATCTTGATTTCAGTGCCTGTGATGCCGTAAGAGGCATAGGTGTCGCCTGAATTGACACCTAAGATGATGTTGGATCCGTCAGCGCCGCTCACCGTGCCTGCAATGTCGTTGCCGCCAAAGATGGCATCGATTTCTTCGCAGTTGATGATGACCACTTCGGTCTTGCCGCCCACATCCGCCATGCGACCGCCACCGAAGATGGCGCCATAGACCAACAGGCCGGGTTCTTCCAAGGTGGTGAAATCACGTTGAGTGGCTGGCTTTTCTTCGTCTCCACAGATAGCGGCCACCTTATAATAATATAGTGTGCCGTAGGCCAAACCAGTGAAGGTGTAGGAAGTGACATCGTCCACTTCGACAAAATGACTCCAATCCGCCGGATCCGTTGTCAAATACACCTTGTACTGTTCGGCAGTGGGGTACCACGAAATAGTGACATCCTCATAAGTGACAGACACATCCGTATTTGGGCTTTGGCATTCCACATTAAGCTGGATTTCAGCCGACAGGGTTTGCGTCGCGCCGGTGTTGCCGTATGTCACCGTCAGCGTAATGGTGACCATCTTACGGCCTTCGGTGTTCGCGAATGAATAATAGACTGTGGGATTCTCTGAATTGCTTGTATAAACATGTTCACTACCATCGTCAAACGTAAGGTAATAAGCCCCCTCGCCCGAGATGGTCCATTCGTAGGTGGCATTACCACTATTGGATGTACCGGCTTGGTTGGTAGGTGCTTCGCCATGGTCTGCCTCTTCGTAGTAATAATGCGTGCTGCCTTCAAAGCCGTACTCGGTGTAGGCTGGGATATAGTTGTAGGAGAAACCCTCACCGCTGATGACTGCGGAAAGTTGCTGGTATGTGTTTTGGTTCATCTCCGTTTGAGGAATGGTCAAACTCGTCAAACCTGGATGGTCTGGGTCGGTCGAGGTGACCTGAATCGGATGCTCGGTAATCGTCACGCCACGGAACAAACCAGCATTCGGCACACCGCCGTTGCCGTCGTCTTCCTCGGGATTTCGGCTGTAATGGGATTGTGAAGTGAGTTTCCATTGGCTATCGTATTCCAGCCAATAGACTTCCCAGCATTGGTAGTTGCCTTGGCCATTGACATCATGCCAGTTGCCGCCGCAGGTCGTGCATTCCTCTTCTGTCGATACACTGTACTGATGGCCTCGAGCCAAACCGCCTCCATATGTGTCACTGTCCCAGTCGTAGAAGTAATAAATCTGGTCGGTGTTTCGCAGCAGCGAGGTGGCCGGCAACGAGGCCGACAGCGAGAGCGTGCCATCAGGTTCAAAAGGAGCCGAAAGGAAGCGGTAGTTCTCGCCATCATAGAAATAGTAGTTGTGGTTGGTGCCCGACGGGTTGAAGTTCGGCCCCGAATACCACAGACAGTTAGGGCTGAATGAGTTGACGTCTTGCAGCACCCATGCGCTTCCGTTATACACATGCGCCAAGTAATGGTCGCCCTTCTTGATGACAAACTGCCCGTCCGTGCCTTGGGCGAGGGCGTTGCCCGCCAGGGCAAAAAGCAAGAGGCAACTGGCGGCCAAGCGGCGAGTGATTTTCATTCTGTTGGTATTTTGGCTGTATGTTTTCATTTCTCTATTCTCCTACTTTTCATTTTCCTTTATAAAGTTTTCAAGAACCGATTTATCAGGTAATTGCAAAAGGTAAGTTGAGACAAACAATTGGTTGTCCATAGTATGGGCATCGGTGGGAAATAAAGAAGCGTTCCATGGTCTGTTGTTTTTCTCTTATGTGGTTTCTTCATCGCTTTGCTCCTTTCATGTTTATGGCGTCACCTCGCCGTTCACTATCACCTTCGTGTCACCAGTCACTTCGCCTTCGTTGCCGCCGCCGTAGACGTTGCCGAACACCTTGGCACGACGGCAAAGCTCAATCGTGGGACTGCCGTCGACCTTGGCCGCATTGCCGCCGCCGTAGACGTTGCCCATCACCACGCCCCTGTAAGTGGAAGGATAGGAGTCTCCTGATTCGTCTTTGTCTTTGTTGATATATACCTTCGGATTGCCCGTGACCGAGCCTTTATCCTCGGTGCCATCGCCGTTGCCGCCGCCGAAGACGTTCCTGACCGTGGCGTTGATGATGTTCACTTCGGGGTAGTCGGGCGTGGCGGTTGGAGCCGTGTAGACCGCCAAGTTGCCGCCGCCAAACACGTCGGCGTTCTCCATGCTGAGCGGGCAGTCTCCGCCCTTGTCTTCCACGTTGACGACAATCGTTCCGCCGATGGTGCCGTTGATGTTGCATCCGCCAAACACGGCATCCCGAATCGTGCCGCCGTGGATGTTGAGCGTGACGTTGCCGCCCGTGCCGTGTAACTCATGGCCCTCTGGATAGTCTTTAATATCCGCACCTTGGTCCCCGGTGCCTTTCGAACCGCCATAGATGTAGTCGTAGTTGCCGCCTTCTACGGTAAGTTCCACATTGCCCGTGATATTGGCTTGGTTGCAACCGCCGTAAAGGGTGACGATACGAACATTGGCCATGGTTTCGTCGCAAGTGATGGTGGTCTTCACGTCGCCAACGATATTGGCGAAGTTTCCTCCGCAGAAGAATTCCTCAATTTGGGTTGGGAGGATGGTTTCGCAAGGGCCGTCGCTGTCAACAGTAAGGGAGGTCGAGCCGTAGATGGTGCCTGATTGGTTGCTGCCGCCGAAGTAATGGTCGACGCGACCGCCGTGGATGGCAAGCTCGACGTTCCCATGAAGGTCGGCTGCACTGACTTCGCCGTTGCCACCGCCGAAGACGTAGTCGATGCGACCGCCATAAATGGTGGTCGAGGCCACTGTTCCCGAACTATTTGTGGCATCTGCCGCGTTGCTGCCACCAAACACCCTGCGGATGGTGTTGTAGCAACCGAAAATCGTAGTTTTGATGCCGTGGTTGCCATTAGGCGTATAATTGGCTTGGTTGCCGCCGCCAAACACTTGGTCGATAACATAGCCATTATCTCCAATTGCATTGGTGCCTTCAGGATGTGCTGTTTGATACACATTGACCTCCACGTCGTCTTGCGGCGAGCCGTTGACGTTGTTGCAGCCATAGACAGCGTTGATGGAGGTGGCACCTGTAGGATTATCGCCTTCTTCGGTGGCCTCATACTCTGCACCGATGTTGACATACACCTTGCCATGGACCAAGGCGGGCACATTGCTATGGCCTTCACCCAGTGAAGCCAAGTCGCCCAAGCCGCCGCCATAGACATCGTTGAGCGTGCCGCCCAGGATGTTGACGGTGGTGGTGTTGTCGCCGTTGGTGTTCACGTTGGCGAGGGCGCCGCCGCCATACACGTCGCCAGTGATGGTGCCGCCGCTGACGTTGACTTCGACGTTGCCTGACACGGCAGCTTGTTCGCCGCCGCCAAAGACATTGCCCGTGATGGAACCATTACTGACATTCACCGAAGTATAGCCTGTAGTGTTAGCCTGTTCGCCGCCACCATAGACGCTGCCGCCGATGCTGCCGCCGCTGACGGTGACCTTGGGGTTGGCCGTGACGACAGCCGTGCTACCCAAGCCGCCGCCGAAGACATTGCCGCTGATGGCGCCGTTGATGACATTCACTTCGGGATGGACGGTCGAAGCGTCGGTGGGCGTGTAGGCCGTCAGGTTGCCCGCGCCATAGACGTTGGTGAGGCCGAGGCCGCAGTTTTCTACTCCCTGGTCATTCACATTCACGGTAATGCTGCCCGTGATGTTGCCGTTGATGTTGGAGCCGCCGAAGGCGTTCACCATGCTGCCGCCATTCAGGTTGAGGGTGACGTTGCCATCGATGTTGGCGGGCTTGGCGCCCAATGGGTCGGAAGCGGCACGTCCTTTCGAGCCGCCATAGACGTTGTTGAAGGTGCCGCCCTTGATGGTGAGGGTGACGTTGCCGGTGATGTTGGCCAAGTTGCACCCGCCATAGACGTCGCCGAATTTTCCCGCACCGCAAGCGATGGTGAGCTCGGCGTCGCCAGAGGCGTCGGCCAAGTTGGCACCGCCGAAAAGGGTGCCGATAAGTTCTTCCCGCTCGGTACAAGTGGTCTTATTAATGGCAACGGTCTTGGTGCCGGTGATGGTACCCGATGTGTTGGAAGCGCCGAAAACGGCCGTGTAGTAGCCTCCCGTGATGGTGGCTCCGACGTTGCCGTAGATGTCGGCGGGAAGGTAGTTGCCACTACTATTTTTGGTATGGCCGTCGCCGCCAGCGAAAAGCGTGTCGATGCGACCGCCTTCGACGGTGATGGACGTATGGGCAATGATTTCCTCATTGATTTCCTCTGTCTCTGGATTGTCAGGACGACCTACGGCAGCGGCACGTCCGCCGCCATAGACCATCTTCACGGTATTGTCGCAGTTGTGGATATGGACGAGGGCGGTCTTACCGTTCTCGGCAGGAACATAGTCGGCCACGTTGCCACCGCCATACACGGCTTGGAGGGCGAAGTATTCTTCATCATGCGAAAGCAGCAAAAGGTGTTCGATGTCTTCATTATCTCCGAGGTCGGGTACGGTGTTGGCACTGGTGTGCGCCGTGCTCCAAATGTGGACGTTCACGTTGTCCTTGGGCGTGCCGTTGGCATTGTTGCAGCCGAAGATGTAGCCTCCGATGGTGGCGTTGCCGCGTGTTTCGTTGCCTATTTTGACGGTAACCACACCATTGACCAACGGCGCATGGTCGTTGTCGCCGAGGCCGCCGCCGTACACGGCTCCGTTGACGTTGCCTTGGAGGATGGTTACGTCGGTGGTGTTCGTATTATTGGTGCCCACGTCGGCCAATGCGCCGCCGCCGTAGACGTCCTCCGTCACCACCGTGCCTGCCTGGTCGATCAGGACGCTGGTGTTGCCGCCGACGTTGGCCAAGTTGCCGCCGCCAAACACGCTTCCGCCCACGGTGACGCCAGTTGACTGCGCCGTGGCTGCCAAGTTCATCAGCAGGAAGGCCATTAATATAATAGGTGTAGGTCTCTTTTTCATGTGTCGTATGTTGTTTGTTGTCATTTGTCTTTATCTTATCCGGCTGAGCAAGTCCGCCGCCGAGGTTTCGTTCATTTTGATGTATGCAAACAGTTTCTTCCCCGCGTCCTTCAAGCTGGCGCCGAAGGCATACACTTCGTCGTCGATGATGAGGAAACGGTCGTGGTTCTGCTGGCAGATGTTCACCGCAATGGATGGATACTGCTGGTTGTTGCGTTGCACGTCGAGTTGCTGCTGTTGCGAC
>JAFSJF010000077.1 GCA_017439405.1 Bacteroidales bacterium | reverse complement strand
ACCCGTTCGGCTGCAAAGTTACGCTGTGGCCTTGACTTTTCCACGATTTTTATCCATCTGGCTTATAATTCGGGATTTTTATGTAAGTTTGCGCTTGAAAACATTTCGAACAAGTCACAAAACCACACTGTCATGAACAACAACGAAAAAATCAAGCAAGCCGCTGAAATCCTCTCGAAAGCCAAAAATATCGTGGGCTTCACTGGCGCGGGCACTTCCGCCGAGAGCGGCATCCCGCCTTTCCGTGGCGAAGGCGGCATCTGGAACCAGTACGACCCCAACTCGCTCGACATCGACTTCTACTACCGCCACACCAAGGAGTCATGGAAAATTATCCGCGAGGTGTTCTACAACTTCTTCAGCAACAAGGACATCAAGCCCAACCCCGGGCATCTCATCCTGGCCAAATGGGAGAAGGAAGGCCGCCTGAGCAGCGTCATCACGCAGAACATCGACGACCTGCACACCGTGGCGGGCAACAGCGTGGTGTATGAGTTCCACGGCAACATGTCGCGCTTCGTGTGCACGAAATGTGGCCACAAAGTCGATGCCAAGAGCCTGACACTCACCGAGGAACCGCCCCGTTGCGCCCAATGCGGCGGACTGATGAAGCCCGACTTCATCTTCTTCGGCGAAGGCATCCCCGAGGATGCCTATTACGGCTCAGTGCGGGCTGCCGAGAACTGCGACGCCTTTGTCATCATCGGCACTTCTGGACAGGTCAGCCCTGCCAACATGATTCCCGGCATCGCCAAGCGCAACGGCGCCAAGATCATCGAAATCAACAGGGAACCTTCGACCTACACGAACTACATCACAGACATCTACCTCGAAGGCAAATCAGGTGAGATTCTGCCGGCGATTGATGCGCTGATGACAAGGTAATCAGGTGCCAAACACTGCCTCGAACATTTGTTTATAGGCTTCAACCTTTTTGTCAAATGACAAAGGATATGCTCTTGAAGATGAGGGTAATCGATACAATATTAAACCATCTTTGAGAGTTACTTTTGTATTAGGCGAAGGAATCGTTTCAACGTTGAAATAACTGCACACTTCGGTGGTAGCCTTTTCGCCCGTCGTGGCGATGGCATGGCATTGCGGCATTTGGGCAAGCAAAGCTCGGATGTCGGTGTGTTCCACGATTTCCAAAAAAGCATCCGAAGCGTTGTCTTTCAACCTTTTGACCGCCATGGCAGTGTCGAAGAAAGCGATGCCTTTCTCATTGAGGAAAGCAACGATTTCCTCCTTTTTAAAGCTTTTATGCTCTATATCAACGAAATGGTTGCGGTCGCCGAACCAAATCTCGCCCTCGATGCGCCAGTGGTCATTGATGAAATTAGGGTAGAAAAAGTCCATGCACCAACGCTTCTTCGGCGGCGGGAAACTGCCGAGGAACAAGACTCTTGCATTCTCAGGGAGAAACGGTTGTAAAGGATGATGTTCTATCATAAGTCTCTTTTTTGACCATGACCACTGACCCTGACCGACTTTTGCTCTGCAACGGGTCTGGGTCTGGGTCAATGGTCAGGGTACATTAAACGCGCCCACTTGATTAATGCACAATGTGCCTTTGAAACACTTAAACCTGATTCTTAACTTATCGGCCTTAACGGTCTGGAAACGAATCAGTCGCTTGTAGCCGATGGTGGTCGTTGGCTCATCCACTTCGATGGGCAGCCACTTACCATTAAAGTAATAGTCCAAATAGAATGCTTCAACATTCTGACCCAAAGGAACATACTCTTGCAACATCAGACGGTTGAAAGCGGTCGGTTGGGCAAACTCGAAGACGAGTTCGGCACGGCTCACGGCGTCTTCCGTTGCCCAATAATGGGTGTATTCGTCGTCAAGCACATATTTCGGGCTGAAGCGGCTTGAACGTGTGTTGCTTGCAGTTACCTTGCTGTCTTTCAGAACATTATTTGAGAAATCCTTTTGCATTTGCTGATACCAATTCACGGCGTTGGCCGAGTCGATGGCAGGGATTTTCCCATCAAGGTTGACAGGGAAATTGAGCAAGAGGTTGGCATTGTGTCCCACGCTGTTGAAATACAAGTCCATAAGTTGTTCCACGGTCTTCACTTGGCCGTTCTCACTTTCGTGATAGAACCACCCCGGACGAATGGAAACATCAACTTCGGAAGGCAGCCAAGCCTCGCCGTCCTTGAAGCCGCGAACCAAGGCTTTTTCGTCGTTAAGCGACTTGAAATCAGTTTTGTACATACACCATTGCGTAGCATCGGCAAAGCCTTTTTCGTTGCCAACCCAGCGCAAGGTGGGCACCGTTCCACCGAAGATGGCCGCATTGGGGCTATGGCTCCAAACGATGTTGCGGGCCTTTTCGTAGTCGTAATATTTTTCGGCAACGATTGAACGCATTTCGTCGGCACCGCCATACCAGCCCGTGCCGCCGTTGGCACCATCGAACCAAAACTCGAACAACTCGCCGTAGTTGCTCGTAAGTTCCTCAATCTGTTTGTGATAGATATCAACATAGCCTTGATAGCCATACTCAGCCTGATGCCGGTCCCAAGGCGAAACGTAAATCCCGAACTTCAAGCCGTGTTTCTTGCATGCCTCTGAAAGTTCGCGCACCAAATCTCCTTGCCCATCTTTATAATAGGTGTTCTTGATGGAATAATCGGTGGTTTCAGTCGGCCAAAGGCAGAAGCCGTCGTGGTGCTTAGCGGTGAAGATAACGCCTTTCATTCCGCTGTTTTTCAGCGTTTTCACCCATTGCTCGCAGTCGATACTGGTGGGGTTGAAGGTGTATGAATGAGAGTTGCCGTAGCCCCATTCCATGTCGTTGAAGGTGTTCAGCCCGAAGTGGATGAAGGCGTAGGTTTCAAGTTGCTGCCAATCAAGTTGTTGGACAGTTGGGATAGGATAGCTTGGTTCAGGTTGATGGACACAAGAAGCCAGAATCAGGAAACCAACAAACATGGCTACCCTTTTTGAATTGAGTATCAAGTTTTTAAGGCTCATTTCAAATGTATGTTTATTGTTTCACAAACTTCCGCACCTCGCCATTCGCGCGAAGCATATACATACCCTTCGGCAAGTCACAGATTGAGATTCTATTTACCTCGTTTTTGAGTTGAAGAGTCATCACAGTCTTGCCGTTCAAATCGATGATTTCAGCCAGGCCATCTTCTTGGTTTACAAACACATCGACAAAATCTTTGGCGGGATTGGGACAAACGCGAAGCGAGGGTTCAGTCTGTATGTAATCCGATTTCACCGAAACTGGAGTATCGGAATGCGCTTCGATTACGGCTTCAATCGTCCTGTTGCACACGGCACAGAAAGGCGCATAGTTGCGCATCATGCAGTTGCGTTGCGGACGATACATGCCGTGCGTCAGATAGCCTCCGCCCTCAAAAGCGCCTACCGTGTTGTTATACTGGTAGTTGTTTGGCGTGGGAATGGGCGTTTCGGGCGCGACAAGGTCGGCCCATTTCGACTCGAAGTCCACCAAAGTGGTCAGATTGGGTTCCCAAGGCTCCACATTCAGGTTGTAGAGCAAGGCCAACGGATTGTCAGGCTCCTCGTATTCGTCGGCCAAACCTCCGAAAGCATGGCCAAACTCATGCACGATGACGCTGGATGACGACATGTTGCCTGCCGTGCTCATCGAGTAGAAGTTGTAGAACCCGCCGCCGCCATACATGCTGCTGTTCACCAAAATGTAAATCTGGTCGTATGGCGCGTTGGCTGCCACGTCCTTCACCGAGAAATAATTGCGGGTGGTGCAATAGCGGTCGATGTAAAAGGTATAGAAGTGCGAGTTGAGGATGGTGCGCACCCAAGTATGGGAAGCCGGAATATCGACGCCGCTCTCCTCGGAAGGGGCAAGCACGGCGCGGAAATTGAAGTCGCTGATGTGGCTTGCAAACGGCTCCGCTTGGGCAAACACATTGACCAGATTCTGGCAATCTTGCTCAAACTGCGCCATCTCATCGGCGGTATAGCCATCGGGCAAAATCACGATGTCCACCTTGCTTTCGGGCGCACCATTGACCATAATGTCCTGAACGGGAAACACATAGCGTTGCTCGGTGCTGTTGAAGATTTCGTCAGGCTCATAAAGTTTTGAGAAAACTTCCTCAAACTCGCCATCGAAGTTCCTGATTTCGAGGATGACATACGCCTCATTGCGCGGCAACGGAACGCTCACGGATTCCTCATAGCAGCGTTCCATCACACGGGCTTCGTCGGTGGTCTGCCATTCGCGGAAAAGAGTGTTGTAGCCTCTCGAATAAATCAACGTATTCGTTTGTGCGTCAATCACTTTCACACGGTTAGTACCGAAATTGAAGGGGTCAACAAGATTGACTTTGGAGCCGCCGAAATATGGCTCGATGATGAAACGTTCAAACACATAGTGCGAGCTGTCGGCAGTGCCGCATTGGAACACATCCATGCGCAGCGAGCCTTCGTTTTGGAAATACTGCTCGAAATTGACGTTTTGCGCCCTCGAAAGCAGCGAAAATGCGATGGCAAACAGGAAAATAATGGTCTTTTTCATCTCTAATTAGGTTTATTTTGTTAGGAATCTGAAAATTTGAAAGGGCAAAAATACAAAATTATCAGTCAGTTGAGGCGGGTTGTCGATTTTTTAATAACGCTCGTATTGAAACAATTGGGAAACGACCCATAAAAAAAGCGGCCCCGGAATCTCCGAGGCCACCAGAAAAAATAGTCACAGATGTTTTCTTTTATTGCTTTGCGTTGAATAGCGTCTGAATCTCCGAGGCACTCAAAGCGCGGTTGTAGCTGCGGAAGTTGTCGAGCTTGCCGTTGAAGTAGCCGTTGGTGCTGTTGGTCATATCAGCACCGATGAGGCTGGTGGTTACATACGTCCCCCATTCCAGAACATTGCTTGACTTTGCCTCCAGCAGCGTGCCATCAACATACATCATGCCGATAGTGCCGTTATAGGTCAAGGTCAACATGTGCCACTGGTTGTCAATGTATTGCGACACCTCTTCACTCGTCACCCAATTGTTGGCAGCGGTGTTCGGGTAGTATTTGAAATGGTTGTCTGCCGTGATAATCAATGCAGAACACCTGTTACCGCCCGCGTGATTGTCGGAACCAATCAAAGCCTGGTCGCCTCTGCCAGTCTTAAACCAAATGTTGAATGTGAAGTTCTTTCCTGTGGGAACGATGCTGCCTTCAACAATGACAGAGGAAGATTGACCGTTGAACTGCAAGGACTTGCCTTCGCCCGATGGCGTGTCGGTTGAGACCTCGGCACCACTGTTGATGCCCGTGTAGTTGCCATTATAGTCCACAATTTCGTCGCCATCGAAGTTGAAGAAGCAGAACAAGCCATCGCCAATCACCAAGCTGTTATCCACATAGGTGGCCGATACCGAAAGGTTGGCACTGCTGCCCGCGCCATTCACGGTGACGGTCGTAGAGACATTGCTGTTGAACTTGTTGCGGTCGATGACGGCGGTCACCTCGGTGCCGCTGCCCGCATTGGTGCTGCCCGACATGGGCGTGATGGTCAGCCAGTCCACCGAAGGTGCCGTGATGCTCCAGTCAAGCACCGTACCGGCTGAGCCGACGTTTTTCACCTGGAAGGTCTTGGTGGTGGCTTCTTCGCCAAAGTCGAGCGAGCCTTCGCTCAGTTGAAGAAGGGCCGTGCCGCTACCACTTGACGAGGCCGAAAAGGTGATGGTGGAGGTGCTGCCCGCGCCGCTTACGCTGACCGAGGTGGAGACCATGCCACTGATTTGCGAGCGGTCGATGGTGGCGATGACCTGCGTGCTGGCGCCGCCAGCCGTGTTGCCCGAAGTGGGATTGAGCGTCAGCCAACCGACGTTGATGTTGGAGCAAATCCAGTTGAGCGAGGTGTTGGCCGGGCCAGTGTTCATCACATAGAAAGCGAGGCTGTTGGTCGCAGTGCCAAAGTCAACCGAGGTTTCGCTCAGTTGGAGTTGCGGGCCGTTGCTGCCCGAAACGGTGACGTTGATGGGCAGCACGATGCTTTGGTCGGCGCTGCGCACGATGATGTTGGCCGTGATGCTTTGGGTGAGGAGCGAGCGGTCGATGTCCACGGTGACGGTGGTCTCTTGTCCGCCTTGCAGGTTGCCCGTCGAAGGCGTGACGGTCAGCCAGTTAAGGCTTTCCGAGATTTCCCAGCTCATCGGCGTGTTGGCACTGGCGTTGATGATCTTGAAAGTCAGGTTGGAGAA
Organism: Bacteroidales bacterium; assembly: GCA_017439405.1. Taxonomy (GTDB): domain Bacteria; phylum Bacteroidota; class Bacteroidia; order Bacteroidales; family F082; genus Limimorpha. The sequence continues at coordinate 36,595 of JAFSJF010000077.1, read as the reverse complement.
CGCGCTGCCGAAGTCAAGGTATTCCACATTGAGGCGGAAGCCCGTGGCGGCGGGACGCAGTTGCATGTCGCCCGAGGAGACGTTGCCCGCCGTGATGGTGATGTTCTTCGTGTTGCTTTCAAAACCCTGCTTCACGCCCTGCACGGTGTAGTTGCCCGGCGCGAGGTTGGCGAACTCGTAGCGGCCATCGCTACCCGTGACGGCGGAAGCGCCCGTGGGGCTGAGCGAGATGTTCACGCCTTGGATGGGTTCGTTGGTGTTGTAGTTGGTCACAAGACCTTGGATTTGTCCGGTGGTCTTCTCTTTTTGGCACGAGGTCATCGTACACAGCGCGAAGGCGAACACTACGCCTATCAGCAGATTGAATCTTGCTTTTTTCATCGTTGTATGCCTTTCTTTTTAGTACCGATTCCTTTCAAACTTGATCTTTGCGAAGTTGGCGAAGCTCGGTTCCAAAACAAACCAGCCTTCCTTCTCCACGGTCTCGCCGTTGCGCAGTTGCTTCAAATGCTCGTTGGAAAAGCCACCGATTTCCGTAATGGCATTGCCTTTTTTGTCCAACAAGGCATTGCCATTTGCGTCAACGAAGCCGTATTTGATCGGATAATCATGCACGCTGATTTTTTTGACGAGGTCTTCATCGGTGGCCCTCACCTTATAAGTAAAGGTAAGTGTCGTCCTGTTGCAGCTCGACGCATGTTTGGTGATCCCTGTAATCTTGCATTCCACGACCTCAAAGCCCAAACCTTCCTCAAACACAAAGGGAAGGGCCTTTCCGTTCAGTGTCGCCATTTCCTTTTCCAAAGCGGCGTTGGCGTCTGCCACAATCTGCTTCCCTCTCTCCTTGTGACTTGCACTGATTTTTCCATAGTTCTGCTCTCTCTTGTCGGAGTTGTCAGCGTACTTTTCGTTGTTTTTCTTTCTGGCTTCCTTATACTCCGCTTCGCTGGCATCCCACTTGGCTTCATACTCGCCAGCGATGTTCACCAAGTCGCCGAGGAACTCGTTCTTGGGCTGTTTCTTGAACTTCGCTTCGGTTTTGCCACCTTCGGTGCCGCCGCCACCTCCGCATGAAGTCATGACAAGCGCACAAGCCAATGCGCCTGCGCAGAACAATGTCGTTAAAAGACGTTTTTCTTTCATTTTTTCGTTGCCAAGGTTATTACCCATTTTGGCTCGTCGGGGTTTGGTTGTTGTTAGTTGGGTTAGTTCATTCGTTTTGTTGCGCAAAGGTCACCAAAAACATCCGCATCGGCTTTTCAACTGCCCAAAAACCGTTTTGCAATGCGTAAAACATTCCCTTTTGTTTCGTCATTGCGTAAAAAACTTGTTTGCAATGCGTAAAAATTCAGGAATCGGGCGGAATATGGCCGCACCTTGGACAGAAAAAGCCGTACCTTTGCCGACATGAACAGCGATTCGTTCCACATCTTGCTGCTTTGCTTCGTCTCCGGCCTGACGCAATGCGCCTTGACGGGATGCGGCATTTTCATGCTCATGCACCACCGCACCTACCAGTTCCAGCGGGTTTTTGCCGCTGTTTTGATTTTGCACTCCTTCGGTTTTTTCAACAACTTCGTGGTGCTGGCCTGCCGAAACCTGCCCTATTCCGAGTTTCTCAACTCGCTTTTGGTGCTTTTCGACTACCTGATTGTGGGCGGCTACATGATGTTTGCCGTCTCGTTGGTTTTCCCCAACCGCTACAAGACACGCCAACTTCTGCTTTTGGCAACACCTGATTTAATTGCAATGCTTCTGTTTGCCTTCAGCCGAAGCCGTTGGGTCTTGCCTGCGGTGCAGATCTACACTTTGGTGGCCTCCATCGTGTTTCTGGTTTATCTGGAACGCTCCATCAAGAGGCACACGAAAATGCTGCTTGACAACGTGGGCGACTTGGAGTGTTTCGACTTGCGCTGGAGCGGCTACCTGATTGTCGTCTATTTCGTCGTGCAACTAATTTGGGGCTTAGAGAGCGTTTCGCAGCAAACTTGGTTCTCAACGCCGTCAATCGAGAGCAACCTGCTTTTCGACACCGCCTATTGTCTCTTCACCATTGGCATTGGGTTGTTCGTCATGCGGAAACTGATTCGGCAAAAAGTATTTGTCCTTTCTGCAAACGAAAGCGAGGAAGCAACTGAAAACCAAGAGATTGCCTCCACTCTATCCTATCGTAAACCACCGATTTACATTGATTTGGACAATATCATGCATGAAAAGCGGTATTATCAGGACAACACGCTGACCTTGCAGAAGTTGGCGCAACATTTGGGTACCAACCGACAATATCTGAGCAACTACATCAACCAAGAGAAGCACAAGACGTTTTACGACTACATCAACGACTTCCGCTTGGATGAAGCCAAACGTCTGCTTGACGGAAAAGGCGTTGAAAACCAACATTCTTTGGAAGACATTTCGGTCATGTCGGGCTTCAATTCCTACGCCACCTTCCTGCGCTCGTTCAAGAAAAAATTCGGGCAAACGCCGTCGCAATACCTTTCTGGGAAGCATAAATGACAGAAAATGGATTTTCTGAAAAAACTGTATTCCAATTCATGATTATAAACAAAAATCAAATTCCCTGACCAAGCAATCGTTTTTTTTCCTAATTTGCGCCCAAATTTGAAAAACGGAAAGCACTATGACTATCGAACAATTAAAAACCACTTTCACGCAACGCTTTGGAAATGAAGGCGTTGTCTACACTTCGCCTGGCCGCATCAATCTGATTGGCGAACACACCGATTATAACGGCGGCTTCGTCTTCCCAGGCGCCATCGACAAGGGCATCTACGCCTGCATCCGCCTCAACGGCACTGAAAAGGTCCGCGCCTACTCCGCTGACTATGACGCTTATAGCGAGTTCGGTCTCGATGAAGAGGACAAACCCAACGAGCCTTGGGCACGCTATATCTTCGGCGTGTGCCGCGAGATCCAGAAACGCGGCTATAAGGTCGCAGGCTTCGACACGTCCTTCTTCGGCAATGTGCCGCTCGGCGCGGGCATGTCGTCGTCGGCCGCCTTGGAGAGCACCTTCGCCTTCGCCCTCAACGACCTGCTGCACCTCAACATCGACAAGTTCGAGTTGGCCCGCATCGGCCAATCTACTGAGCACAACTACTGCGGCGTGAAGTGCGGCATCATGGACCAGTTCGCCTCGCTATTCGGCAAAGCCGGACATTTAATGCGCCTCAACTGCGCCACGATGGAGTTTGAGTATTATCCATTCAACCCTAAGGGTTACAAAGTAGTGCTTTTGGACACTCTGGTAAAACACGAATTGGCATCATCTGCCTACAACAAGCGCCGCGAGTCGTGTGAGAATTCTTGCGCCCATATCGCCGCCAAGCATCCCGAAGTGAAATATTTGAGCGACGCGACAATGGGAATGCTCAATGAAGTGAAAGCTGAGATTTCCGCCGAGGATTACATGCGCGCGGAATATGTAATAGGTGAAAAGCAGCGCGTCCTCGATGTCTGCGAAGCCTTGGAAAAAGGTGACTATGAGACCGTTGGCGACCGTATGTACGGCACACACCACGGCATGAGCAAGCTCTATGAGGTGAGTTGCGAGGAATTGGACTACCTCAACGACATCGCCAAGCAGTGCGGCGTGACCGGCTCGCGCGTGATGGGCGGCGGCTTTGGCGGTTGCACCATCAACCTTGTGAAGGAAGAGCTTTATGATGCCTTCATCGCCACGGCGAAGGAGAAATTCGCTGCCAAGTTCGGGCACGAACCGAAGGTGTATGATGTGGTGATTTCTGACGGAGCGAGGAAATTATTTTAATGTATTGGAAACAAATCTGACATAAATCTATCATAAATCATGGACACGCTTCGCGTCATCGCAAGTCGTCATTGCGAGGCACGAAGCAAACGAAGCGATCCAGAGAATCAGCCTAATTCGGTGGACGGCTTCGCCAATCGCTCGCAAAGACAAACAACAAACAACAAACAACAAACAAATGAAACGATTGCTCTACATTCTAATCATGGTTTTGCTGACGGCTCACCTTGTAGCACAGGAACCGCCACGAGAACTTTGCGTCAGCAACATGGGTTTTGCCTCTTGGTCGCCTCCCGCCAATCCCAATGAACTACTAGGCTACCGCCTTTGGCTTGACGACATTGCGTTGGGCGACGTGGCCGAAACGGAATACCAAGTCATGACCGACACGTTGGTTATGGGGCATGAATACATTTTCTCGGTAGCAGCCGTATATCCTGACGAGGTTTCCGAGTCCGTTTCGCACGTCTTCCTTTGTGAGCCATGTTCCCATTTTGCAAGACCAGCCTACTTCAAAGGCGCGTTTGTGGACGAGAACACTGTGAAACTGACATGGGCCAACTATTTCGTCGAACCTTGGACTCTCGGCTACGGAGAAAGTAACATCACCCATCCTGGAGCGGGCTACAACAACGGTTGGAACGTGAGTGCCTTGCATGATGGCTTGACGGCATACGGCTTCAACGTGAACCGCAACGACAGCCTCATGGTCATGGACAAGTTCGACACGCCCGAAGGATGGACGCAAGGAGGTATCTTTGGCTTCCGATTCTACCTATATCAGGATGCCACACCCATCTCAACGCTCACGGGAGTCTATATGGCTATTTACGATGGAGACCCTTTGAATGGTGGGCAGCTCGTCTACGGCGACTTGAGCCAAAACATCATGGCAAGAACTTACATGAACCATACCTACCGCACCAGCGAAAACGATTTCACCGAAACAGACCGTCCCATTTCATGCATCGAAGCGGGAATGACGCTCGAAGACATCCTTCCTGGAACCTATTGGTTCATAGTCTCTTTCACTGGTGCATTGAATTGTGGCGTGTATGCCGTTCCACGTTCCATTTTGGGAGAGACCATCACAGGCGAGGCCCGCATCTATGACCCCAACAAAGGTTGGTCACCTCTTATTGACCCTGGCACCAATACACAGCAAGGCTTGTCGTTCGAAATCATTGGTCCCGGCAATGGCGCTGCCTTGCCCATTTCCTACACCAACATTTACCGCGATGGCGAGCTGATCGCCCAAGGCATTGACCCCTACGAAGATTCCTATATCGACCACAACGTGCCGCACGGCATCCACAACTATAGCATTGAGAACATTTACGCCGACCCTGGTTGGTGGGAATGTCCCAACAAATCGTGCCTCCAGACCATCGACGTGCGACCAAGCTATGCGCCAGAAGACTTCCATGTGGAGATAGAGCAGCTCGACGAGGAATGGACGGCGCGTCACCTCACTTGGAACAAGGAAGACGACATCCCGCAGCGAGAGGACATCAAGACGTACTACGAAGTGTATCGCAAAAGTATCACCGACAGCCAATTCAACCTGATTGGTGTGGTAGCCAAAGAGGAAAGCCAAGAGTACTACGAATACATTGACACCGTACCCAATGGCATTCATTATTACCGCGTCAACGACTACAACGTTTTTCCCACGGGCTCGTGCGAGAGCGAGTTTGCCGGACGGTTTGGCGACTGCGAGGGGACAGACGATGTGGTCAGTGGAGAAGCCCAATGGAACGGCTTTACTGACGGGGCTTCCATCGGTTGGGGCGAACTCCATGAAGGTGAGTTCCACTACGACGATGGCGTTTACATGGCATCGACGGCCAACGTAAGCAACCAAATCCAATGGGGCATCATGGTGCCTTTTGCTTGGCAGAATTACTATTCGTTTATCCGTAATGTCTCGCTTTACATCCAGTTCGATGGAGCATACAGAGTTAGGATTTACGAAGGTTTCAGCCAACCTGAAACGCTCGTCTCGGAGATGACGGTGCAACTCACTGGCTCCGACCAATGGCACACGGTGACACTCGACGAACCTTACCAAATGAACAACCATGAGGTTTGGGTTATGGTCTCTCGGAGGAGTGTTATCCAAACCCCCATCCCTTACGCAGGCAACGACGGTACGAGTGACGACGGACGCTGGATTTGCGACAACGGCTATTGGTATAAGACCAATATCATCGATGGCTCGTTTATGGTCAGGGCACAATACAGCAACCGAATGGATGCTGAATCGCTAATGCAGTTGACAGAGCCGCAATATGGCTTCCAACACTACAACCTGTATCGTTCAACAGATAATGTTGATTACGAGCGGATTGCGCAAATCCCTTATCCGCCCTACAACTGCCATGTGGACTATTTCGACCCACATGACGACTCGTCGCAAGAGTGCTATTATTACCAAGTGACCTTGACGCACCACGGCGTCGACGGCTCCTATTGCGAGACCACACCCATGCTCAATGCAGAGAATCCTTTGACGGACTGGGCGGAAGTTTGCAATACATGGAGCGTCAAAGAAACCATCGAAAATCTTATCCTTTATCCTAATCCTACAACAGGATTTTTGACCATTACGACAGATGATTTCAGCCATGCCGTGGTTTATGACCTCACAGGCCGCATAATAAAACAAAGCCAACAACCCACACTTAACTTAGGCAGTTTGCCTCAAGGCCTGTATGTGGTGAAGGTTTTCGACAAGACAGGAAAAACAACAATTAGGAAAATCGTTAAACAATAATAAACAATTCAAACATAAATGAAACCAACCTTATTAGTATTAGCCGCTGGAATGGGTTCCAGATACGGCGCTTTGAAACAAATGGACGGCGTCGGGCCGAACAACGAGGCCATCCTCGATTATTCCATCTATGACGCCAAGCGCGCCGGCTTCGGCAAGGTGGTCTTCGTCATCCGCGAGGACTTCGCCGAGGCGTTCAAGAAAGTCAACAACGCGGAGAAATTCGGCATCCCCGTTGAGTATGTGTATCAGTCGCTTGACAAGTTGCCGGAAGGCTTCAGCGTCCCCGAAGGGCGCGTGAAACCCTGGGGCACATGCCACGCCGTCTTAATGGCCAAGGACGTGATTCACGAACCATTTGCCGCCATCAACGCTGATGATTTCTACGGCAAGGAAGCCTACGAGGTTCTGGCCAAGTATCTCACTGAATGTGAGGGCAAAAAAGGGGCTTACAGCATGGTAGCCTACAAGCTGCGCAACACCATGTCGGACTTCGGCACTGTCTCGCGCGGCATCTGCACCGCCGACGCGGAAGGCCACTTGCAAACCATCGTCGAGCGCACAGCCATCGGTCACACCGACGACGGCGCAGCCTACACCGACGAGACAGGAAGCCATCCTTTGGACATGGACTCGCTCGTCTCGATGAATTTCTTCGGCTTCACGCCCGACTTCTTCGCCTATTCCGAAAAGGGCTTCGTCGAGTTTTTGAAAGGCCCTGCCCAAACCAACATCAAGGCCGAGTTTTTCATCCCACTGATGGTCAACCAAGCCATCCACGACGGATCGGCCAAACTTAAAGTCTTGTCGAGCAACGCTTCATGGTTCGGCGTGACCTACAAGGAAGACAAGCCCGAGGTGATGCGCAAGATCCGCGAATTGATTGAAAAGGGAGTTTATCCTGAACATTTATGGTAATTAATCTTGGACACGAGACTTCGAGACACGAGACGCGAGACAGAGGTTTTGTCCCGCGTCCCGCAGTCCCGTGTCCCGTGTCAAAATAAGAAACAATGAACATCGAAGTGAAAACCTGGGGCAAGACCCCCGACAACAAAGACATCAAGCTCTACACCTTGACGAACAGCCACGGCCTGAAGGTGCAGCTGAGCGACATCGGAGCGGGAATCGTGAGCATTGTCACGCCCGACCGCTACGGCCACATGGAAGACATCGCCCTTGGCTATCCGCATCCGTGGGACTACTACAACGACGGCCCCTGCGCAGGCAAGATTCCTGGACGTTTCGCCAACCGCATCGCCAACGGACGCTTCAAGATTGACGACAAGGAGTACCAGCTTGAGCTGAACACGGGCGATGGCAAGCACCACCTCCACGGCGGCAGCATCGGCTTCGCCAACCAGAAGTGGGCCAGCCGCATCGCGGGCGAGAGCGTGGTGTTCACCTACCTCAGCGCCGACGGCGAGGCAGGCTATCCCGCCGAGCTTGTGGCGCAAGTGCGCTATACCCTCAACGACGAGAATGAGCTGAACATCCTCCTTAGTGCCCATTCGTCGGACACCACCATCGTCAACCTCACCAACCACACCTATTTCAACCTGAAAGGCGAAGGCAACGGCGACATCCTCGACCATAAACTGCGACTGAACGCCTCACGTTTCCTGCCCGCCACCAACGAACTGATTACTACAGGCGAAATGGCGCAAGTGGCAGACACACCGATGGACTTCACCGAAGGCAAGCTCATCGGGCGCGACATCAAGAAGCCTTATCCCGACCTCATCAACGGCAAGGGTTACGACAGCTGCTGGGTCATCGACGGCATCGAGAAGGACAAGCTTTGCTTTGCCGCCGAGCTTTCGCACGAAGGCACGGGACGCATGGTGAAAATCTATACAACGCAACCAGGCATCCAGGTCTACACAGGCAATTGGCTCTCGGGCTGCCCGACGGGAAAGAACGGCCACGTCTACGAGGACTATTCCGGCGTCGCTTTGGAATGCCAAGCCCTCCCCGACTCGCCGAACAAACCCAACTTCCCGAGCACCTTCTTGCGCTCTGGCGAGGAATACAAGGAAACCATCATCTTCAAATTCTCAACATTATAATGAAAAGAAACTACGAATTAAACGAATTAGACGAATGACTGTCTGAAAATTTTGCAGCTAAAGCTGCGAATTATACGAATTCGTGCCCATTCGCAACGAAGTTGCAAAATTCTTTCTGAATCAATTCGTAAAATTCGTGCAATTCGTAGTTAAACAATTCAAAGTTAAATCCTTAATTCTAATAACAATGAGTACAAAAACGAAACAATGGGGCGCCATCATCGTCATGATCGCGCTCTTCGCCATGATTGCCTTCGTGACCAACCTCTGTTCGCCGATGGCCGTCATCGTGAAAAACCAGTTCGGCGCCAGCAACTTCCTGTCGCAAATCGGCAACTACGGCAACTTCATCGCGTACCTCGTCATGGGTATCCCATCGGGAATGTTGATTAAACGCTATGGCTACAAGAAAACCTCTCTGATTGCCTTGGCCGTGGGCATCATCGGCATCCTCGTGCAATGGGCCAGCGGCAAGTACGGCTTCGGCGTCTACCTCATCGGCGCCTTCATCTCCGGCTTCTGCATGTGCATGCTGAACACCGTCGTCAACCCGATGCTCAACCTCCTTGGTGGTGGCGGCAACAAGGGCAACCAACTCATCCAAATCGGCGGTGTGTTCAACTCGGCGGCTGCCGTGGCGGTTTACATCCTCATGGGTGCGCTCATCGGCGAGGCCACCAAGGCCAAAATCTCCGATGCCACCCCTGCCCTGCTGATTGCCTTGGCCATCTTCGTCATCGGCTTCATCGTCATCCTGTTCACCAAGATCGAGGAGCCGCAGCAGCCCGTGGAAGTGAAGTCGGAAGTGAAGGACAAGTATAGCGCCTTCTCGTTCCGCCACTTCAAACTCGGCATTTTGGCTATCTTCCTCTATGGCGGCATCGAGGTCGGCACCCCGACTTACATCCTGCAATACCTCACCTCTGAGCCAACCGCCGCCACGCCCGGCATCGGCATGAGTGGCACCATCGCAGGTCTCATTGTGGCGGTCTATTGGCTGATGATGCTCGTCGGACGTTTCATCGGCGGCGCCATTGGCGGCAAAGTCTCCTCAAAGTCAATGGTTACCACGGTTTCCATCGCGGCCATTGCCTTGGTGCTGTTCGGCATGCTGGCCCCGCAAAGCTGGCTCGTCAAGGTGCCGGGCATCGACTGGGCCAACCTGAAGCTGATTTGGGCTGAAGTTCCTGTGGGCATCTTCGCCTTCATCCTCGTTGGTCTTTGCACCTCCGTGATGTGGGGTGCCATCTTCAACCTCGCCACCGAAGGCCTTGGCAAGTACACCGCCATTGCCTCAGGTGCCTTCATGACAATGGTCTTCGGCTTCGCCATCATGGTCGGTCTACAAGGCTTGGTCGCCGACTGGACGGGCAGCTACATGACCAGCTATGTGGTCGTGCTGTTCTGCGCCGCCTACATCCTGTTCTACGCCCTCGTGGGTTCGAAGAACGTCAACAAGGACATTCCGGTGGAATAAAAAACAATTGCGGCTGCCACGGTGTGACAGCCCTACAACCGAAACCGTGTAGGGCTGTCATATTATGGCAGCCGCAATTTGTTTATTCACGCCTGATAGTAACGAACCAACCCTTTGGCAGGTGCTTGCATCACCTCGTCCATCGTGAGGCCATGGTCGGCGAGGCTTTCCCGAAGCAGGTCTTGGAAATGATAGGCAACGGAACCTACAAAACCGATTTTCAGGCGTTTGCAATCATCGAAACGAAGCAGGAAAGCCTTGATGAAAGCCCCGAAGCAATTTTTCACTAATGCCTTGACGAAGGGATGCGATTGTTGCTCGCCAGCAAACCGGGCAAACGACGCCAAATACCGCGAAGGCTGCGCTTGATGATACAATTGCTCGATGAAATCCTTGATTTCCAAACGATAAGCTGCTTCGAACTCGGCTTTCAGGTCGTCGGGCATGAAGCCGTAGAAATACGCCCTCACCATTTCCCTGCCGATGTGCATCCCGCTGCCCTCGTCGCCGACGAGATAGCCCAACGAGACCGCCCTTTCGGTGATGTTCTCGCCATCGTAAACACATGAGTTTGAGCCTGTTCCAAGGATACAGACGATGCCTTTTTCATGTCCCAAAACGGCATGGCAGGCGGCCATCAGGTCGTGGGTGACGTGGATTTCGGCCTCGGGGAAATGGCGTTGGAACACCTCTTTTATTAATTGGCAATTCCGTTCCGAACCGCAGCCCGTGCCGTAATAATGAATGGCCTGTAGAGGCACACGGTCGTGGGTCTCCACAATATCAACAATCAGGTTTTCAAGGGTTTGAATGTCAGCATAGTTCGGATTGAAGCCTTGGGTCGTGAAATGGTTTTTCTCCGTTTTTCCATCCAAGAGAATCCATTCCGTTTTGGTGGAGCCGCTGTCAATAATTAATTTCATAAGTAATTATTCAAAATTACACTACACTTTATGGGCTTACCAAACATAGACCTTAACCGTCATTGCGGGCTTGACCCGCAAATCGAAGATTCGACGTAGTCAATCCCCTGAGCGTGAAAGACCATCTTCGCGCATAGGAGATGGCGGATGCTTCTCCGCCATGACGGTGAAAGGATTAGGTTAGTGTTACCCGGTTGATTGTCTATTTGTATAAATTTGTACATCTACTTACCAAATATTTTCATGCAAAAATAAGCAAAACTGCGCTAAACCGAATGTTTTTCTTAGTTTTGCAGCGCAAACAAACCGATAATTGATTTCGAAATGAGAAAATGGCGCATTGAAGACTCCGAGGACCTTTACAACGTGAAAGGCTGGGGCGGCAATTACTTTTCCATCAACGAGAAAGGCCACATGGTCGTGACTCCCAAAGAAGGCTGTGCCTCCGTGGACCTGCCGGAATTGGTTGACGAACTGTCACTTAGGGACGTTTCAGCCCCGATGCTGTTACGTTTCCCCGACATCCTCGACGACCGCATCAACAAAATCGACTCCTGTTTCAAGGAGGCGGCCAAGGAATACGAGTTCAACGGGCAGAATTTCGTGGTGATGCCCATCAAGGTGAACCAGATGCGTCCCGTGGTCGAGGAAATCGTGAGCCACGGCAAGAAGTGCAACATCGGTCTGGAGGCGGGCTCGAAGCCTGAGCTTCATGCCATCATCGCCCTCGGCACCGACTCCGACTCTTTGATCATCTGCAACGGCTACAAGGACGAGGAGTTCATCGAACTCGCCTTACTCGCCCAAAAGATGGGCCGCAAGATCATCATCGTCATCGAGAAACTCAACGAGCTGAAAACCACGGCCAAAATCGCCCATCGGCTGAAAGTAACGCCAAACCTTGGCGTACGCATCAAATTAGCAAGCTCGGGGGCGGGCAAGTGGGAAGAGTCGGGCGGCGACGGCAGCAAGTTCGGCCTCACTTCGTCGGAACTCCTCGAAGCCCTCGACTTCCTCGAAGAACACGACATGAAAGAATGCCTGAAACTCGTTCATTATCATATCGGTAGCCAGGTGAGCAAGATCAAGAAAATCAATGTGGCCCTGCGCGAGGCGGCTCAGTTCTATGTGCAGCTCTACAAGATGGGCTACCATATCGAGTTCGTCGATATGGGCGGCGGCCTCGGCGTCGACTACGATGGAACGAGGTCAAGTAGTGCAAGCTCAGTCAATTACAGCATTCAGGAATACGCCAACAACGCCATCTACACCATCGTCGATGCCTGCGACAAGAACGAACTCCCCCACCCCAACGTCATCTGCGAGTCGGGACGCGCACTCACCGCGCACCACTCCGTACTCATTTTCGAGGTGCTGGAGAAGACCTCGCTGCCCGAATGGGACGACAACGAGGAACCCGAGGAAAACGACCACGAACTGATTAAAGAACTCTATGAGTCGTGGGACGAACTGACCAAAAGCTCATCGCTTGAAATCTGGCACGACGCACAGGAAATCCGCGAAGAAGCCCTCAACCTGTTCAGCCTCGGCCTACTCGACCTCAAGTCGAGGGCCAAAATCGAGCGTTTGTTCTGGAGCATCGCCCGTGAGGTGAACCACATCGCCAACAGCCTGAAACGCGTGCCCGAAGACTTCACTTCGCTGCCCAAACTTTTGGCCGACAAATACTTCTGCAACTTCTCCTTGTTTCAGTCGCTGCCCGACCTTTGGGCCATCGACCAGCTCTTCCCCATCATTCCAATTCAGCGTCTGGACGAAAACCCGACGCACCTCGCCACCTTGCAGGACATCACCTGCGACAGCGACGGCAAAATCACCAACTTCGTGGCCAAATCGACGCAACACACCATCCCGCTGCACGCCATCAACGACAAGGAGCATTATTATATCGGTGTGTTCCTCGTGGGCGCGTATCAGGAAATCCTCGGCGACTTGCACAACCTCTTTGGCGACACCAACGCCGTACACGTCTCCGTTGACGAGAAAGGCTACTACATCGACCAAGTGATTGATGGCGAGACCGTTGCCGATGTGCTAGAGTATGTCCAGTACAGCCCGAAGAAGCTCGTCCGCACGGTGGAGACCTGGGTCACCAAGTGCGTCAAGGAAGGCAAGATCACCGTTGAAGAGGGCAAGGAATTCCTTTCCAACTATCGGTCGGGATTGTATGGATATACTTATTTGGAGTAAAGGATTAGTGATATAGGGATGATGCTTAATCCATCGCTTTCATTATATCCAGCATGGTCTGGTAACTATCCACCTTGTGATAACGGACATGGGAAGTGGAAAGGTTGTTGAAGAGCTTTTCGGCGCAACCAATCTTTGCTTCTTCCACTTTCTTCAGTTGCATTGAGTCCATTGAGCCTTTGGTCTCAGCGATGAAGAAGATGTGTTTTACCGCGCCTTGGTTGAAGGCGATAGCCCAGTCAGGAGCGTAGTTGCCCACGGGCGTAGGGATTTGGAAGGAACGTGGCAACTTGGCATAGACACAAACTTCGGTGGCGGCATCAAGGTCTTTAGCAAACTTCATTTCAACACTTTCCTCTGCGTAGCCGTCGGTAAAGACATAATCCATAATATGTTTCTTCGCAGCATAGGCCTTCGACACATTCTTAGCGTGTTTGTCTTTGGTGAAAATATCGCTGTCGTAGGTCTGGTCGATGCGGTCGTATTGGATATGTTCCACAATCATGGTGGCCTTCTCGTTTCGGATGATACGGCTCACGTTCTTGATGAACTCCTCGGGATTGTTGCGGAACATGGCCAACTTGCTGGGGAGTGTCTTCTTCAGGATGGTGGCCGTCGTGCGACGGGTGAGCGTGGTGCGCTTGGCCACTTCGCCCACCAAGTCGTATTTCACCGAGGAAGTGCTTACCGTTCCCAACTTCTGGGTGGTGGTTTTGGTGTCGCCAAAGGTGTCTACAGACTCCTGGTCGCCAATGGTCATCACATATTTCAATTCGGTGACCATCAGCTCTGCATTGATGGCGTTCACGGCTTTTTCTATCAGCTCGTTACTGTCGTAATGTACGGTATAGACGTACTTGTGGTTAATTTCATTCCACAAGGCTTGGAACTCTTTCTTTTTGAAGTTCTCATTGAGGCGGTTGGTGGCTGCGGCGGATGCATTGCCGTCCTCAATCATATCTTCGATAGAAATGCTATCGTCGAAGAGGGCTTTGATGAGCGTGATGACCTGCTCTTCCTTGCCAGCCAGTTTCTTGCCCATTGGCTCCAGCGTTCCGTTCTGCAAGTCGTCCTTGAAGTTCTGCGTGATTTGGTAGTTCACGTCGGAATAATCGTTTCCTGCCAGCCAGCCACAGATAGCCATTGCATCCTGAGCGTCCAAGGTGTATTTCTCGCCGTCCAAAGTGATCATCTTGCCTTGGAAATACTCTGGAGTGGCCTTGTTGGGACGCTCGCGAAGGGCATCTTTGGTCTCGCGCTGCAGGTCAGCCACGAAAGTCTTGTAGCTTTCGTTGGCAATGACGGTGAGCTTGTTGATGTCGTGTACCATCTCCTCACCCAGTTCTTCCAAGTCCATGCGGTTGCCTTGTTGGTCAACACAGATGCGGAGGCCTCGGCCCACTTCCTGACGCTTGGCGATAGCAGAAGCGGCGTGACGAAGGGTGCAAATCTGGAACACGTTGGGATTGTCCCAGCCCTCACGAAGGGCGGAGTGTGAGAAGATGAAGCGGGTAGGCTCGTCGAAGCTCAGCAGACGCTCTTTGTTCTTCAGGATGAGGTCGTAGGCTGAAATATCATCGGAAATGTCGGTGCCGCGACCTGTAGCACTGTTGACCGCGTGGCCTTTCTTGTCGATGGAAAAATAGCCGTTGTGGACTTGCGAGGCATCGAACTGGAGGAGATACTTTTGATAGTCATCTTCAAATAGGGACAAGTTTTCGTTCAATATCCGAGTGTATTCTTCCTCGAAGATTTTCCAGAACGGGCCATGCACCTCTTCGCCTTCGCTGTTGTAGCTCTTGTAGTGGGCCACTTCGTCGATGAAAAACAACGACAGGGTTTTGATTCCCCGCTTGAACAGGTCGCGTTCCTTTTCGAAATGCGAAGCGATGGTTTCGCGGATTTGGACGCGCTGCATGGCTTCTTCGCTGCTGTCGCCATACACTTCGCCTTTGGCAATTTTCACGCCGTTGAGGAAGGTGACGGTGTTGTGGAAAGCATCGATGTCGGAAATGGTGAAGTCCTTGTATTCCAAAAGTCCTGAGGCGCTATAGAGGCTGTCGCCATGCCCCAGTTTCTTCATGATTTTCTTCACGCCCGAGTTGGTTTCTACTTCCATTTCGAGACGCACCATTGGGGGCTGGTTCTTGGAAAGGATGATGTCGTCGAGATAGAGGTAGGAACTGGTGCCTTTGAGGTTTTTCACTTCAAAGCCTTTCACCTGAATCTTCTTCACCAGTTTCTGTTTGAAGGCATCCAGCGCATCGAGGGCATAGATGCAGTTATGTTGGGTTTTGTGGGTGGCCGAGTAATAGAGCAAAAAGAGTGGGTTGAAGCGACGCAGGGCTTTTTGGGTGGCTTGACCTTCCATCTTTTGAGGCTCATCCATGATGATGATGGGACGGTTGGCGGCGATCACATCGATGGGCTTGCGACTGCCGAAGTCGTCGCGCTCAGAGTAGATAATTAAGCCTGCCTTGGTCTTTTTATCCTCGTTCAAATCCTTGGCGAAGGCCTGCGTGTTGATGATCATCACATTGATGCCCGCATCGCTGGAGTAAGAATCCAGTTGCTGGAGGTTGGACGAGTTGTAGATGAAGAAACGGGCTTTCTTGCCGTAATGTTCCATGAAATGGTCTTCGAGCATGGTGAAGCTCTTGTTGACACCTTCGCGGATGGCAATAGACGGCACTACCACAATGAACTTGTTCCAGCCGTAGCGTTTGTTCAGCTCAAACATGGTCTTGATATAGACGTAGGTCTTGCCCGTGCCTGTTTCCATTTCGATGTCCAACCCGAGGCGACCCAAGTCGCTCACAAGGCGGGGCGACTGCTTGATGTCCTGACCGTCTTGAATCTTGCGGATGCTGTCTAAAAGCTGCTGGTCGCTCAGCTCGATGTCGCTATTGCGGTAGCCCACAAATTCGTCTTCGAATTCCATTTTCTGCTGAGACTTGCGCTTGCCCAAATCTCTTCTGAATTGGAAAGCGTCGCGCGAGGGCTGACCCGCAAAAACCGAAACGGTGCTTTCCACCGCATCGGACTGGTATTGCTGTATTTTGAATTTGAATTTCATAAGATTAGATACTAAATTTGATGGCGACGCTATGATGGTTTGTACCGTAACGGACTGGAGTTGTTGTACGTTGAATGTGAATTTTACGAATACTTATTTCAAATCAATAATACTTGTCTCGTAGGCGGTAAAACCGCATGTCTTTATTTTGCCAAACGTAAAAGGAGAAGGATCTGGGATAATATCATACGACTTCATAAAACCCTCTGCAACTTGATTTGGAGTGGCAATTCTTCCGTCGTCAGCAGACAAATAACAAATCTTGTTATCAAAAGAGTTGATAAAATCTTTAATTTCATTTGACTTATACAACATGTTCAGCGTGGAATTTAATTGAATCTTTGCTTTCGCACGCTTGTTGGCAATACTACCAACACAAAGTTCATGCACTAAAAAATATACGCTGTCACCACTCCTGTCATAGACAAGTAAATCCGCCATTTTCGTATGTGGTTTCAACATACTCTTTTGAGTGTTCCCTCGACCATCATCATAAATAAATTGATGAAGATAATCGTCAAAAGAGACAAATCTTAAGACATAACCCTTCCCATTAATGTAAGACGCTGTTCCTCGTCCAAGTTCACGTCTGATTGTAGTAGGGTCTTCTTTTGAGTCAACAACATCAAATTCACGCTCTGAAATATCTTCATAACGAACAACAGGCTCTGCAGTCCAAGGAGGAGCTGTTCCTATGCGTTCGGCATTAATAACGCTCACAAACTGGTTTTTCAACAAGTCCTCCATAATCACAAACTATTGTATTCGCGATAGATTTCAGAAATAGGATCAGACATCAATCGGGCGTCAATCAACACGTTTCCCTCTGTCTCTATTTTCAGCGACAAGGCTTGTCCATCCACTATCTGATATATATCTACATCAGACGGTTTTATCCTCACATCCGCCATATCGGGCACAAGTTTCTGTTCTCTACGGAGCAAAAGATTGATATAATTCACTATATACGGACTGTGAGTGGCCATCATCAATGTCATATTATATTGCGGGCGATGGAAGAAGCAACGGTCCACCAAATAATCTATCAGATGGCATTGACTTTCCGGATACAAACTCAATTCAGGCTCTTCAATTAGTATGTGAACGTTTTTCTGCTCAATTTCACCGATGTTCTTTGCCGTGTTGAAATCTTTCAGTCTGTCATTGTCTTGCAAATATTGGAACAACGAGGAATCCATTGATTTTTTAGGGTCAAAATGCCGTGCATAATACTCCACTATCATACTCAACGGAAGTACAGTTTGTGTTCCAGAAGAAGCGTTTTTCAGTTTTATGGAATACTTCTCTTCGCTTGTTCCATGTATCATGTACTGGATTCCTGCATTTGTTTTCACCACGGAAAGCCTAACATTCAGGTAATCTACAGGGAATGATTGAATGGAATTGGTTGCCAGCAAAAAATTGTCCATCGTATCTTGCAAATGGAAATTGGCTATTCTACGTTCCATTTTATTGTCAAGGAAATCCGGTATCATAGAACGTTTGTCGGAGACAAAACATATCTTTTCCAAGCTCAATTGCGAAACTGGAATCGTTGATTGGGCATTCAACTTCTTGTTTCTATAGGATATCTCATAATCATTTCTTCTGTAAACAATTTCTGTATCGGTCTTCAAATATTCCTCCAAACACGACGTTTTAAGAAGGGTTTTCATTTGGAAACCGATACCCGTTTTATTAATATTAGCTTGTTTTACATACGAGCGCAGAACAACCCTTTTGTATATCCATCTAAAAAGGGATAATACTTTCAGAATCGTACTCTTACCGCTACCAGACTCGCCAACCAAGATGGTGAATGGCGCTATATTGTCCAATTCAACTTCAACTATCGGACCAAAATTTGATATTTTAAGATATTCAGTCATAAATGATTATTATATTGATGCAAAAATACAAAAAAGTCAGATTCTATTCGTGACAATAATTCTAAATGATTCTTCTTATCGTATCCTTACTATAAGCCATCCAAATCTGCTCAAAGTTGTCCGCCACGTTGTCGGTGGCCAAGCTGCTATCGCGCATGACGAAGTAGTAGGGCTGACGTTTGGCCACTTCCTTGATGACGTCCTCGTTCACCTTTTCGTCGAAGCAGGCGATGAGGTAGCCCTCGTTGACGGAGAACACTTCCTTGCCGGCTATTTTCTCGGTTTCGATTTTGGCGGACAGCGGCAGGTTGCACTCCAGCATCACTTGGAAGAGCAAGTCCTCTGACGAGCGGTCGGGCTTGATGTTGTCCTCAAACAGGGTCTGCTCCGTTGAGTCCTCCGGGCGGTAATAGACATCCTGCATGTTGCTGGAGTCGAGTTTTAGTACACGGAAGCCTGTATCCAAATTTTGTGTGGTTAATGGCGATTCTTCCTTGATCTTCTTCCCTGCACGGCGGATGCGCTCCTTGCCGATTTCGCAGATGGTGGAAAAGCCTTGGTCTTTTTTCTTTTCACTGACTTTTTCGGGTAATTGAACGAGGATGTATTTCAGATTCATGTCTTTTTCAGCATTCCGTTTCATCACAGCATGAGCGGTTGTAGCACTTCCAGAAAAGAAATCGAGGATAATTGAATCGTCATATAAATTGGCTAAAGTCAAAAGTCTTTCGAGCAAACGCACAGGTTTTGGACCATCAAAAACGCCTTTGTCGCCAAACAATGAAACGACTTCCTTTGCGCCCTCTTGACTGTGCCCAACTTCTTTGTAGAACAAAATCGAGGTAGGTGCCATGCCATCAAACTTCAATTCTGATAAAAACCTTTTCATTGAAGGAACACTATCACCATTTGGACCAAACCAAATCCGGTTATCCTGGAGTCTCTCTAAAAACGAGTTTTTAGAGAGACTCCAGCAGCGCCCTGCTGGAGGCTCTACTATACGCCCGGAGGGCGTCGTTATGGGATAATCGCAAGCTGCGTTATATGTTTTTACCGAAATATCACTCGGCTTCCACACTCCGCGTGGGTCATTATCAGGATTTGAATACCTTGCATTTGCTTCTTCTGTCCTATCAAGCCTGCCTATCACGAAAACATCAATATTTTTCGCGAACATCAAAATATAATCGTGGCTGTTAGAGACAAATCGAGCGTCGTTCTTTGGAGCATAGGCCCGTTCCCAAACCAATTCAGCAATGAAATTCCGAGAACCAAACACTTCATCACAAACCTTTTTCAAGTTCTCTTGCTCATTATCATCAATGCTTATAAAAATCACTCCGTCTTCACTCAGCAAGTCCTTCGCCACTTTCAGTCGGGGGTAAATCATATTGAGCCAGTCGGTGTGGAAGCGGCCGTTGCTTTCTGAGTTGATGTCATATCGGTCATTGAGCCAGTTTCCTTTCACATCATAGTTTCCACTAATAGGTTTCCATTCGTTTCTATTGGTGTCAAAGGCATCATTATAAACAAAATCGTTACCTGTGTTGTAAGGTGGGTCGATATAGATCATTTTCACCTTGCCCAAGTAGTTCTCGCGGAGAAGCTTCAGCACCTGAAGGTTGTCGCCCTCGATATAGAGGTTTTGGGTGTTGTCGAAGTCCACGCTTTCCTCGCGGCAGGGGCGCAGCGTGTCGGTGGTGGGTGCGTTGGCCAGCCGGATGGCGTTGCGCTTATCAGGCCAGGTGAACTGGTAGCGTTCCACCGGGCCTTCCACGATGTCTATTGAAAGCTCTTGGCGGAGCATGTCAAAATCGATGGCCGCTTCGGGCTGCCCCTTCTCGTTCAGCCGCTCGGTGAGGCAGTTGGGGAAGAGTTCGGCAATCTTCTTTATGTTTTCGTCCACGATGTTGTGGGTTTGCATAGTGAGTTTATTCATATTTCAATTTGTTTTAATTCCCAATGCCTCAAACAGCTGCGCCATTTGAGAATATGTGTAATCCCTGCCAGTTTCTTCTTTTTCCTTCATGGATTTGGCGGCATTGCGCAAGGCTTGCATGAAATCGCCACCATTTTGCTGAAAGTATTGGTGCAAGGCATGGGAGCGGAAGAATTTTTCACTTTTGTCGTAGGTACAATTTTTGTTCAGCTCGTTCAACAGTTCCGTCTGGTTGCCATAACTTTTCGAGGTATAGGCGAAATAGAACAAGAAGAAGAGTTCGGTGCATCGCTCCGTCTCAATAAAACGTATCTCATATTTGTATCCTGTCCGCTTGACGTTATGAGTCCCTTGAAATCGACGCTTGAGATTTTCATACGATTGCCGTTCCTTGCCTCCTTTCTTGTTGTCCATGTCCACCACACAAAATATCAAGGAATACTCCATATCGATGGCCTTGACGATCTCTTTTTCGAGGTCTTTCAGGCTGGAGGAGTGCTTGGGATAGGAAGGCTTTAGGTTGAGCTGCCTGTTCTCATCCTTGACGGAATTGAAGTAGTAGTATTCCGTGATGCCTTCGCCGATGACGGCAATAGCCTCTTTCATCCTCTTATTCATGGTTCAAATACAATAAGGGTGAACCCAATTGGGGAACGGCCCCCAAACGACCGTTCCTGTAGGATTTGTAGAGGGACAGGTTCTTGTGCAAACCGAATTCATCGGCACGCATATATTCAGAAAATGCCCCTTCACGGTTCTTCTCCGCAAAGAAAACAAAGTCGCGATGCGTATTCAGCAAGTCTTCGTCCAACAAGGAAGTTTCCTGGCTGGTAAAAATAAGCTGCGATTCGTTGGAGTTCATCAGAAATGCATTCAAGAAATACAGCAACAAATCATCATGCAACTCCGAGTCTATTTCATCAATGAAATAAATGTGATGATTTGAAATAGCGGAATAAAGCGTTGACAAGTTACCCAAGAACTTCTTGGTTCCCTGAGATTGTTCGTCTAAACCGAGACTGAAAGTTTCGGCTCCTGCCTTGCAATCAAAGTATATCTTAGTTTGTTCTTCATCTTCGATTGCGGTTTGAGCATGAAAGTCAACGATGTTAAAATCAGCCTTTTCCAACATTTGGATGTAAAACTGTTTGGCTTTACCATTCTCCAACACCTGCTTGAGCGATGTCTCCAAAGTGAACTTAGGATTGTCGAATCGATGTATGTAACGACCTATCCAATTATACAGATTGGCAATGGGTTTGGCATCAGCCTCAAACGATCTTTTCCCGAAACAGGAAAGAACGGTGTGGTTGTTTAGCACGTTTTGAAGAAAAATGTCTTTTGTCTTGGCAGACAAACCCACGCTTTGGCCAAATTTAATGGTGGCTTGCGAATCGTCCGACACAAATCTACGTTCATAGAAGAGCGACTTCGAACCATTGGGGAACCATTCCATCAACTCATCAATAATATGCTCTGATGTATAGGAGATGGTATAGTCGTAGCGGATGCGATTGGCATAGAACGAAACATGCATTCGGGTGGGTTTGCCCGTGCATAAGGCGAATGGACGTCTTGTTCTAACCGATTCCGTTTTGTTTTCCCACGGAGAAAACAACAATTCAAACACATTTAGGAGGGCCATCAGTATATTTGACTTGCCTGCTGCATTTGCGCCATAAATTACGGCAAGCTTATTAATGCGTTTTCCGCCTCCAAAATCAACAGAAGCCCATTCGTCATCACTTGTCTTGGATTCAAAATTCAACGTTTGTCTGTTTTTTATCGAGAGATAATTCTCTGCCCAAAATTCTCGTATCATGCTTTATGGTTTTAATTCGGTGCAAAAATAAGCAAAATTCCTATTTTTCAATAAATTTAATTGATATTTGTAAGAAAATTACAATTTCTATAGAAATTTCGTAATTCATTCAATAAATTATCCACTCAGTTTCACCCTTCTCCAATTGATGATTTCAACTCCTTCAAATGTTTAAACAGCTCCAGTTTCTTACGAGGCTGTTTTTCCAATCGGGCTTTCCTTTCAAGTGTCTCAATTTGGCGCAGAAGCTTTGCTTTCATCGTCGACAACGATTTGCTCGGTGAGGCAGTTGGGGAAGAGTTCGGCTATTTTCTTTATGTTTTCGTCCACGATGTTGTGGGTTTGCATGGTGAGTTTATTCATATTCTTGTTATGTTTATTCAATTTCAACTCCTAAAAGTTTCTCAAATTCTTTCAACTCCTTTTTTCTTGCTTCGCGGATTTTGGAGATGTCCAGTTTGTCAATAATGGGCTTTATCTTTTCCATGCCCTTGTTTCTTGAATACGACATACGATTGAGTCGGAACAGATTGCCCATTTTCTCGAGTCCTGTAGCACCCTTGATCTTTGTGGCTTTTGGCAATCCAAGAGCAACGATAAGCCCTTCTGCATCATCAAGCATCCAGCTTTCGATGCTTGTTTCTGCCCTTAAACAGCAAAACTCAACCACTCCAAAGTATCGTTTCAGCTCTTTTCTAATGGACTCCCAATCAGGTTCTTTCTGAAAGCCGTTCACATAGACATCAGTATCAAACTCACAACAAACAGCCTTGAAGCGGGCTTTGCCCTCCATGTCTTGCCTAATCTTAACCAATCCTTTTTTCATCTTGCCAAACATAGGTGTGCCATGAGTTTTATGAACGAAAACTTCGTCTTTCCGTTTCCAGCCCTTCTCCACATAGTAGTCCAGAAGACGACGTATCATCAATTCATCTGCATCACCTTCGACAAATATCACACTGATTTCTTGCGCCGTTTCCTGCTTACCCTTTTTAGTCATTGGAGCCTCCCTTCTTGACATGCTTATTCTCAAAAAAAGCATCTATCAAACTTTTGTCATCCTCTGTGTCCAGCATCAATTCAAATAAGTACTCACCCAAGGCCATCTCGCCAGCACCCGCAATTTCCAACACGCTTCTCAATTTGCTTCGTTTGATGGTGCGAAAATCCACCACTCCGTCATCTGAAGGCAACCCTACATACAATTGTTGATAGCCCATGTGTTTTGTGAGAAGTGGCGAGTGGCTAGTAAACAGCAATTTGGTGTCGCCCATAAACAAAGGGATCGATTCAAGAAGACTCTGCATCAAATCAGGATGGATGGAATTTTCCAATTCCTCAACCAAAAGAATCTGTGTGCCCGTCTTACGTGCATTAACGATTGAGGTCACCAAGAAGAACATGCGCATGCTGCCAGTGGAAAGAAAACGGAAAGGAGTTGGCTGGTTGTTGTATTTTTCCTTTACATAAACATCGTACAAATCAGGCAATTCATAAGGTACATCTTTCCCCACATTTTTTTCAATCGAACTTAATTTCACAGGTTGGACAGATTCAATGGTTGGAACCAAAACCGTCAACAAAGAAATCAGATAGTCAAACTCTCCTTCATCTTCCTGTTTAAGTTGATAAAGATACTGGGTAAAGCCATCATACACCAACTGAACACCGTCTGTGGTCAGCATCTTTTGCGGCACGAAATGACCTTTGGGATCGGCAATAGTGTCAACAGAGGCTACATGAATCTCCATGATTTCTTTGGCAATTGACAAGTAATTCCAATTATCGTTGTTGGTCAATTTAACCAATACCAATTCATCGGAATTGATGGCAATCTCTTTATTACAACGGCCTGTTGCATCATACTTTGCACTTTCAAGCGTCCTATTGATTATTGCCCTGTATTTTTGCTTTCCTTTTGTTTCGTCCTTGATGCCCAAATATTCACCAATGATTTGACCATCTTTCCCCGTTTTGTCTTTCCCGATTTGTTGATACCAATCGAAACTGTATCTATAAAGAAAACATCTTTCCGATTCAAGTCTGCCCTCAATTTCAAAATAGAAAGGTGTTCCAGCAATCTTTGAATTGATAGGAATGCACGAGGAGTCCTTCATCATCTGTCTTTTCACATCAGAGGGAGCATGAAGAAATGTAGATGCAAACATGATGGCATTCAAAATATTGCTTTTTCCATAATTGTTGGGTGCCAACAAAGCGGTCAATTGCTGCAAATTCAGTTCGGAATAGTCGATATTTCTATATCCTCCTATACAAATCCTATCAATGCTAACCATAATTTTACGTTTATTATCTAATTCAAGGCAAAAATACAACTTTTTCATCAATAAACGTAATTTTCAAATACGTTTTTCCGAAAAAAAGCCGATTTTTATGGGTTATCCTTCAATGATTTTTTCAACTCGCATAATTGCTGATACAATTCATATTTCCTTCGAGGCTGTTTTTCAGCCCTCACCTTCTTTTCAAGCGTTTCAATCTGCTTGATGACTTTCTGCCTCTCTCCATCAATCGTTATCTGTTCCTCGATGGTCACGCCTTCCATCACCTCGAAGCCTCCTATGGTCGTCACTATGTGCTCCCATACGTTGTCCATGTCAATACCCATCAGGGGAAGCGCAGCATCGGCAAGCGGTTCCCAGTCAGTGGAAAAGAGTTTGTCGTGCACTACGGCGAAACGCAACATATCCTCAAACACCAAGGCAAAAACCATGTGCTGCTTGATTAACTTTGTCAGAAGCAAGATGTTTTTCTCGTCATACAGCTCTCGCTTCAGCGAGACAAGCAACACATAAAACTCCTTGACATGCTCGCCTTCCTTCAAGCCTGGCACCGTGTTGGACGAAACCATGTTCACGATGTCGATACGGCTGATATCGGCATCGAAGCGGTCGCGCTGGGCAGACTTCAGCTGGAACTTCTCGTAAATGGCCTTCTTGGGAAGTTGCTTCGCTATTTCTGTACTTTTTGGCAATCCGAGCATACACACCTCCTATTTTACAACCAAGAAACACATCAGCTCGAAATCATCAAGTCCTTTGATTTCCTTTGTGAACAGCTCGCCCTGAACGCCTTCAAGGAAGCTGTCGATGTTGCTGTTCTCTTTCACCGTGATGATGCTGTTGATGGCATCGCCCAGCAGCTTGGAGTAGTGGGTCATGCGGAAACCGTCGCGGGTTTCTTTGTTGAACTCACGGCATAAGGAGGTTTGGGGCATATTCCTACCCTTGCAGAGGCTGCGGAACTTGTCGAGCAGCTCCTTGGGCGAAAGGTGGTTGACGACCACTGAGCCGTCGTTGCGAAGGTAAACGATATAGAATGGATGCAGACGGTTCTTTTTGTCGATGTTGACGCCTTTGTTGCGGTTCTTCAGCACAAAGATGACACCTGGCTCGGTGAACTCGTTGTGACCCACCACGGCATGAAGGCCAAAGGGCGTATGCTCCACGTCTTTGTGGGTCTTCATATATTCGAGCAAGTCCAAGCGGAACTCGTTAAGGCCAAGGTCCATAATGGAAACGCCGTTGTTCATCTCCTCAATGTCGACGACTTCTTCCTGAAGCTTCTTCAGTTGGGCCTTGCGGTATTCCAAATCGCCTTTCTCTTCAGGTGAAATGGGGTTGTCGTCGCCTGTGGAGGTGAGCACAGAGACCTTCATACGGGCCTCGACACGGCCTTTGAGGTCTATATACTCGTCAAGCGTCATGTCTGGCCAGTAGTTTACCAGCTGGATGACGTCGTTTTTGGAGCCGATACGGTCGATACGACCGAAGCGCTGGATGATGCGCACAGGGTTCCAGTGGATGTCGTAGTTGATGAGGTAGTCGCAATCCTGCAAGTTCTGACCTTCGGAAATGCAGTCGGTGGCGATGAGGACTTCTATCTCTTCGTGAATATTGGGATAGATGGACTCCTTTTCCTTGGAAATGGGCGAAAAGAGGGTCAGCACCTTGTTGAAGTCAAGTTTTTCTTTCAGTTTCAGAGTGCTACGCGCTTCCACATCGCCAGTAACGAGAGCGGTGTCCATTCCATATTTCTGCTTGATAGGTTTGGCAAGGTTGTCGTAGAGATAGACGGCGGTATCGGAGAAGGCCGTAAAGATGAGCACCTTCTTGTTGTCGCCGTTGATGGGATGAGCGAACTTGTCGCGAAGGTCGGCAATGAGCTGCTGAAGCTTGCTGTCGTGCTCAGGGGTGATGTCGTCGAGCATCAAGCGGGTAAGCTCCAGCTCTTCCTTATCGCTCTGGAGGTATTGCCGCCAGCTGATATAGTCGATGTCTTCCAAGGCAATCCTGTTTTTCTTGGTGCCCACAAAGGCATCGTTGTCGGAGTCTTCAATGTCGAAATCGTAATCATCAACCTCTTCCACATTGATATAAGCTTCATGGCGGTCAATCGTATCGATAGTGTTGGAAATGAGCTTCAGCAAACGAGTCAGTGTTAGCCGGAAAGAATTGACGGAGCTTTCAAGACGCTTCAGCATTAAGATGCACATGATGCGACGGATACCCATTTCACGGCCTACCAAGGAAAGGCCTGCGCCGTGTGTCTCAGGGTCGAGCGCATACTTTGCCATCTTGCTTGGCAGGATAAATTCCGAAGGCGTATAGATAGCCAAGTTGAGCTTTTGGAGCTGGTTGAAGATTTCGTTGTAGTTGATGGCCGACGGAAGGTCGGTGAGCGAGGGACGGCGCGATATGGGTGGAAGCCTAAGCGGGAACTTGCCGACGGCTTCGGTATTGTAATACGCCTCGATGTGCTTGCGGCTTCGGGCGATAGTGACCGAATCGAGCACCTCGAAGAAATCGAAGCTGAGCATCCCAAGGAGCCTTTCGGTGTTGCGTTTTTCGTTGGGGAGTTTTGCCCAGATGTTGTAAGCCTTCTGCGCTTGGCGGAAGATGTCGTCAATTGAAGTGTTGGTGTTGAGCAGAGCGTCCATCCTTTTGGTGTCGCCCTCGTAGGCCAGCTGAAGCTGGTTTTTGAGGTCGTTGAAGCGGTTGTTGACGGGTGTGGCCGAGAGCATCAGCACCTTGGTTTTCACTCCGGCACGAATCACCTTGTTCATCAGGCGCAAGTAACGGTTCTCGCGTGGGTCATCGTCATCATCATCCCTTGAAAGCTTGCCTCCGTTGCGGAAGTTGTGCGACTCGTCAATCACAACCAGGTCGTAGTTGCCCCAGTTGATTTTCTCCAGTTCCAAGCCATTGGAGCGGCCACCAACACGCGAAAGGTCGGAATGGAACAACACGGTATAGGCAAGCCTATCGCCTGCGATGGGATTAGTGATGTAGTTGGTGCGATAGGTCATCCAGTTGTCGCAAAGTTTCTTGGGACAGAGCACCAGGACATTCTTGTTTCGCGTCTCGTAGTATTTGATGACGGCCAGTGCGGTGAAGGTCTTACCCAGACCCACACTGTCGGCAAGGATGCAGCCGTTGTATTTCTCCAGCTTGTTGATGATGGCCAGTGCCGCATCTTTTTGGAAGTCGTAGAGTTTGTTCCAGATTTGGCTGTCCTTGAATCCTGTGGCCTCGTTGGGAAGAACGTCCTCGGAAATATCTTCAAGAAACTCGTTGAAGATATTGTAGAGTGTGACGAAATAGATGAACTCTGGGGAGTTCTCGCGGTAGATGTTGGAGATGTGATCAATGATGTCGTCAGTGACATCGGCGAAGTCCTTTTCGTTGTTCCAAAGCTCGTTGAACACACGGAGATACTGACGGGCGTTTGAGCCATCCACCTTGTTGACGAAGTTCATCATGCTGTTGCCTCGTTCACAGCCCAAGTCAGTTGTAGTGAAGCCGTTTACAGGCGTATAGGTATGCGCGTCGTCGTTTTCAACAATGATGAATCCGGGGAGGGTGTTATTTGTGATATTTGACTTGAAACGGACTTTCTTTTTGACCCACTCGGCGCATTTGATTGCAATGGCTTTTTGTGTGAGCTGGTTGCGGAGGCGGACTTCAAAGGGAGAGCCGTAAAGGGTGCGTTCACGGTCGATACGCGGGATGTAGAACTCACGCCTTTGCTTGTCGATTTTTTCGGCAGTGAACGTGGGCGAAGTGAAGATGAACCGCAATTCCTTGATGTCTTTGAGCTGCTCTTTCAGTTCCTGAAAGGCATAAATAGAGAAACAGCAAGCAGCCATTGAAATCTTGCTTGCCGACTTAATCTCCACGGTTAAGTCATCGCGTAGCGTCTTGGTGACGTTATCAATCAATTCCATATACAGTATCCTGACAGGTTAAATACACCTACAGTGCACCAATCAAAAGCATGGGGCAAAGATAAGGAAAATATCAATAAACAAAGATAAAGAATGATAAAATCCCATGCTTGGATGGGGGCATGAAAACAAAAGGGGCCAAGAGATTGACTCCGTTATTTATTTACTGTCAACAGGTATATAGCTCCCCCTCTTTTTTGCAGGGCACCGCACCTTTATAGGTATTAATCGACCATCAAGCAAACATCTTCTCAATCACATCCTTATACTTGGCAACAAGCACCTTGCGCTTGACCTTGAGCGTCGGGGTGAGCAGGCCGTTGGCGATGCTCCACTCGTCGGAGAGCAGGACGTGTTTCTTAATCTTCTCGGTCTCGCCCAAACCTTTGTTCAGCTCGTTCACTTCCTTGGCGAAGCGTTTCAAAACCTCGGAGTTTTGAATCATCTCGGCGTTGGTCGTGAAAGGGATCTTCTCCTCAGCGCACCATGCTTTCAAGTCGGCGAAGCTTGGGATGATGAGCGCACCGGCAAACTTTTGGTTCTCGCCCACCACGAGGATGTTTTCAATCAACTTGGAGGCGCAGAACTTGGCTTCGATGACGTCGGGGTTAATGTATTTGCCGCCCGAGGTCTTGAAGAGGCTCTTGATGCGACCCGTGATGCGCAGGCGGTTGTATTGGTCGAGTACGCCCATGTCGCCCGTGTGGAACCAGCCGTCCTTGTCGATGACCTCGGCAGTCAGCTCGGGGTGTTTGTAGTAGCCCATCATCACGTTGTGGCCACGGCAGCAAATCTCACCGTTCTCGTCAATTTTAACCTCCGTTCCGGGCAGTGGCTGTCCCACATAACCCACTTCGCGGCCGTGCGGGTTGCGGTTGCTCACCGCGATGACGGGTGAAGTCTCCGTCAGGCCATAGCCTTCGAAAACGGGCATCTTGATGGCCGAGAAGAAGCCGGCGATCTTCTGCGAGATGGCGGCGGCACCACTCACGATGATGTCGAAGTTTTCGGCACCGATGTTGGCGCGAATCTTACTGTAAACCAACTTATCGGCCAAAGCCAACTTTTTGTCGTAGAACCAGTTGCGGCTCGTAGCATCAATCTTGTAACGCTCGCCGAGGTGCAAGGCCCAGAAGAAGATGACCTTTGCGATGCCCTTCTGTTTCTTGCCGCTTTGGTAGATGGCGTCGTAGAAGCGCTCAAGCACACGCGGCACGGCGCACATCATCGTGGGATGGATCTCGCGCATGTCGGAGGCGATGGTGCCCAGACTCTCGGCATAGTAAATCGACATGCCGCGGTATTGGTAGCAGTAGTTCAGCGCACGCTCGTAGGCATGGCACACGGGCAGGAAGCTGAAGGCCTTGTTCGAGTTGTCGCTAATGGTGTAGTGGAAGTTCGGGAACTGGTTCATCAGGTTGTGGTGCGAGAGCATCACGCCCTTGGGCGTTCCCGTGGTGCCAGAGGTGTAGATGATGGTGGCGCAATCCATCTCATCGACAGCTGCCTTGCGGGCCTCAAGCTCCTCGGCGTGCGGATGCTCCTTTCCCATCTGCATAAGCTGGTCGAAATAGGGGTATTTCTCGCGGTCGAGCATGGTATAGACCATCTTCACGTTGGGTGCGTCGGGCAGGATGTTCGTCACCTTGTTCATCACCGACATACCGTCGATGACGACCATCTTGGCGTCGCAGTCGTGGAGGATGTAGCGATAGTCCTCCTCGCTGATGGTGGGATAGACCGGAACAGTGATGGCTCCCACCTGGCTGATGGCCATGTCGAGCATGTTCCATTCGGGACGGTTGGTGAGGATCATGGCCACCTTGTCGCCTTTCCCGATGCCCAACTCTATGAGGGCATAACTCAAGGCTTTGGCGCATTCCACATACTCCTGGATGCTGTACTTAACCCATTTCCCGTCCTTTTTCCCGGCAAGGGCGGCTCGCTGACCCGGATACTTTTCCACATAGTTTTGGAGAAGATCGAAGACTCTTTTGATTTCCATTGGCAATAGTTTTCGAAAATTTGGCCACAAATGTAGGAAATTATCGGACACGGCGATACATTGGACCGATATTTGGAAAAAAAGGACACCGCGTCCAGAAAGTCAATGGCATTCCTGCGGCGCGGGCTGATGTCCTTCTATGACGGGTGGTTTCTTCACCCCTCGTGTTGTCGCTTTTATTATTCGTCTTGAATGGTCACCGACGAGGCTCCGCCGACCGCTGCCTTGTTGCCGCCGCCGAAGACGTTGCCGGTGATTTGGGTGTTGCCACGAAGGATGACCGAGGTGTTGGCGTTGGAGGGATCGGTGGCGTTGACCACGGGACCTGCGTCGCCGCCGCCATACACGCTTCCCCCGACAGTGCTGTTGCCCCCGATGGTCAGCGTGACAGCCCCTGTCACGGTGCCTAAGGTGGTCATGTCTTCCGTGGTGAGGATGAAGTGATTGTCGTCATCGTCCACGAATTCGTTTCCTTCCGAGACGCTGTCTGCGTGCTTCCATGTGTAGGTTGTGTATGTGGGAAATACACCCTCTGTATAGGTTCCCGAGTTGCCATCGTAGCTTGGTTCTACGGTGAAGCCTTCCCGGGTAAACACATTCACCGTGGGGGCTAAAGCCGAGTAGCCGGCGCCAAACACGCTGCCGGTGACGGTGCAGTCGGTAAGCGTTGAAGTGACGTTGCCATCCACCTTGCCCACTTGCCACCACCGTAGAAGTTGTCGCTGATGGTGCAGCCCGTGAGTGTGCTGGTTACGTTGCGGGTAGTGGCCAATGACAGCGAGGCGTAGTTCACATAGAAACGACCAACATTATTATCGTTTCCAAAACCGGCATAGGCAAAAAGCTCATATTCGTAGTTGGTGGAAATGGCATTGACGGTAGTAGTATTGGTCGTAGACTCATATTGTCTAGTGTACCCGTACCCAGGATGGGTGTCGTTGATTGCCCAACCGTTAAAATTGTAGTTTTGACTGTTTGTATAATTCCGTTTCCTGATGCGGTTGAATGATGTGCCACCATAGCCCGCTCCGAAATAAGTGCCAAAAGTGCATCCCATAGCGGTGGTTACAACCTCTTTTCCAGTGCTCATGTCGCCAAACTTAGGTCCTCCGCAATAGGTGACGACATCGCTGTTTTTGATGTCCACAGTGATATTGCCCGTGATGGGCTTGGCGGCATTGATGCCGCCGCCATAAAAGTCAGTGATGTCTGCGTAGTTGATCTGCCAATAAACGTTGCCATTGATTTGTTCCTGTCTGGCACCGGCCAGCTCGCCGAAACGTCCGCCGCTGATGTAGCACTCGGCATTGTCTACACTGACAGTGGCGTTGGGCTGGAACATGCCCGAAAGGTAGAAGAGGTCGTAGTCGCCGCCCGTGACGGAGATGGGGTAGTGTGGGGTGAAGTAGGTCTTATCGGCATGGATGCCGTTGTTGAACATCTTGAACCATGCGTTGCTGCCGATGTGGATGTATTTGGTGTGGGTGGGTGCGCCGTCGTTTGACGAAACGATCTGCTCATAGATTCCTCCCAGCAGAATCAGCGGCGAGCCGTCAGTCTCGGCATTCTTTGAACCCCAGTCGTATTCAAACTCGGTGAAACGGGCAATGACGGTGTTGGTCACCTCAAACCAGCCACGAGGCTTGAAAATACCAATACCGGGCATACGGGTGCTATTGCTGGGTTTCTGTGCCATACCGATGCCGGACCAGCATAGGAAATCGAAGCGGATGGGGCTGACAGGCTGACGGTCATTTCCCATTTAGAAGATGAAGCAGTTGTCAGGCTCATTGTCGAAGTCGAGGTCGGCACTCATGATGGTGAAGCCTTTGGTGTCGTTTGTTATAGAGCTGTTGTTGTAATAGTGGTGGTAGTTGCCCACCAGCACCACGGCGTAGTCGTAGACGCTGCTGTTGTCCGCACGGTTCAATGCATTGATGGCGTTGCTCATGGTGGTATACACCTTTTGGCTGCTGCCGTTGATGGTGTAGTCTTCACCGTTGGTGTAGCGGATGCCCATGACCGTGATATCGTTTCCACCAGGGTTTGTGGTATTTCCGCCATAGCTGCTGGTGTAGGTTTTGTCGTAATAGCCATCAGACAAGTAGACGGCATTGGCCCAATACGGCTCGATGGTGATGGTGGTCACGCCAGTGGGCACGTCGAAGTAGGCGCCCTGCGAGAAGACGCGGCCACTGATGGAGTAGAGGTCTTTCTGCGTACATTCGCGGTCGGCGAAGTTGTAGGCCGGTGCATCGATGCCAGTGGTGAAGCTGCCCACCGTGCCGCCGCTTATTGAGGTAATCTTCCAGCCCACGACCACCTTGTTGTTGGTGTAGTTGCCCGTACCCACATTATTATAATAAGGTAGCTGCACTTTGTCGTAGTTGAAGTTGTAGTTGGCGGGGTCTTTGTCGGTGCGGGTCAGCGTGAGACTGCTCGTAGTGATAGAAGCACCCGTTGGGGCACCACTGCCTTGGTTGATGGTGACGCTGAGGGTCATGTTAAGACTATGAACAGAGGCGTCATAATTGATGATGGAGGTGTATTTGCCGTGGGGCTTCAGTATGGGATAGGGAGCCACCGACTTGTCCAAAACCCATTTGCCCATCTCTGAACGAGAGCCTGTGAAATCGGTGGAGCCAGTGACGTACCAAGCCGCCAACTCGCGGTTGGAGTTGAGGATTTGGCGGTAGAACTCGAAACGCTCAAGGAAACGCCTCTCGGCACCCAAGGCGCAGTTGTAGGCATTGATGGTCGACGTGAATTCATCTTGCAAGAAATAATTGAAATTGTTCAATCCCGTGGCACTATTGTTGTTGATGATTTGTCCGCCATAGACGGGCGAGATGGTGGTGCCTGTGGCGTTGCCGTAGAACATGCAGTTCATCACCATCGTCTTCAGGTTGGTAGTGGTGGAGGCAACATTGTTGTAGCCCACGATGCCTGCGGCCACAGTGCCGCCGCTGACATTGGCGAAACTATAGCAGTTGATGACTCGCGCCGAACCGTCGAGCAAGCCGACAGACAAGACTGCCCACATAGTTTGTACCGCTGACGCTGCCTTGCAGCACGCCACAATTGTAGATTTTGGCATTCCCTGTTGCCGTGTTGCAGATGGCACCCACATCGCCTGTGCCATTGACAGTGGCATTGCCGATGATGACATTCTTGATGATGGCACCGTCGGCATAGGCCACCAAGGCCGAGGATGTGCTGGCGATGGTATTAAACTGTCCGTCAATGACTCCTGTAAAAGGATGGTCAGCACTGCCTATGGAGCCGTTGACAGTGAAACCCGCTGCCAGTTTGTAGCCGCCGCCCATATCGGTTATTTCGTCGGTGCTCGACACCTCCGTCAGTACACCCCAAAACAACGCCTCCGAGGAATTGCGATAGCCTGCGTGGGAGGCGTAGGCCCTCACCATCAGAGCCGAACCTAACTGGAAGGGGGCGGTGTAATCACTGAAGCTGCCGTTGACAGAAGTGGCATAGTGGATATGGGCATTGCTAAGGCCACAAGTGATAGTAATGGTCCCATCGTTATTGGTGATAACAGGAAGGTCGCACTGAGGCACATAGTAAGTCTTAATGTCTGACGGCCTCATGCCTGCCTTATAGGCGATGGCCTTGATTTGCTCTGTCGTGTTGCCATCAGGCAGCAGGGCGTTGGGGAATGAATACTGCGTAGAACCTGTATTAGGGTTGGAACCGTTGGTGGTGTAGCGGATGATGGCACCTGAAGTGCTTGTCATGGTCACCTCGCCGTTGGTAGTATTGACGGTGATGCTGGGTGTATTGCATTTATTGATATTGAGAGACGCCTCCTCCGAAATGTCAGAAAAGTCGGGATCCGACACGGCAATGGCCCTGATTTGCTCCACGCTGGTTGTAATGGGCAAGTTGAATGATGTCTCAAACAGCGTCGAACTGGGTGTGGGTGTCGAGCCGTCGGTGGTGTAGTAAATGGAAGCTCCAGGAGTTGCGCAGGTCATATCAATCACGCCGTCGGTGTTGGTGATGACGGGCGTAGCGCATGGGACGGTGTTGTAGATGACCACCTCGGAGTAGTGGTTGTTCAGCTCGACGCAGGCCTTCACTTTTGTATCGCTGCCCGTCAGCTGGAAAGCACCAGAATAGAGATGTCCGGTGCTGGACGTGCGCGGGTCGCTGTTGTCGGTGGTATAATATATTTGTTGCCCACTAATGGCAGGTAAGAAACTGATGGTGAAGTTTCCCGCATCATTTGTAATGATGGGTAACACTTTGACGAACTGCCATTTGGAGCCGTTGTCGCCGTTGTCCCAGTAGCCTATGAATTCCACCACCATTACCGTCATAATTATCCTTGTTGCCGTTATAAGGGTTGATTGAATAGTTATTCGTAACGCTTATGCTCTTTATGTTATAATAGCCACCGTTGCTGACATAGTTGATGACGTACCACGTGTTGGTACCATTTTCTGGCAACACATCCAAGTGAACAGCTTCTGGCGCCTTGCCAGTCGTGTCGTTGATGACGTATTTGTTGTCCTTGGCATGAATCATCTGGAAGTTCCCGCTGCCGTCTTTGGTCAGGTGCCACAGCCTATAGTCGTCAGGGAGACTGGTTTTCTTTGTGGTCAGGAAAGGCATGGTATGGTTGGTATCATACCATTTGCCAATATTTGGGTTGGCAGGATCCTCTGCCGGGCACAGGCTATATGTCCTATCTTGGTTATGGACGATGTAGAAGAAACCCTCCTCCAGCGTCCCCGTCTCGTAGGTCTGTCCCATCGCCCCGCTCCATCCGCAGAGGATCAGCACCATCAATCCCATGCCGCGAAACCATCTTCTCCATTTAAGCACATTCTGTTTTCCAATATCTTGTCTTTTCATCATTCACTTTGATTTAATTGCATTTAAACTCAATAAAATAACAAATCTACGACCATAGTTCGCACTACAACTGCAATTCGCTTCTGATAAATAAGGCTAAGCCGTCCCCGGACTTTACAAAAATCGTGCCTTTCGCGGGAACAGAATGCCGGCACACGGCACTTATATTACGCAACCCAAAGGGGTGAGACAAATATCTCTCAAAAACATACTGTCTTCCATTATCCGACCCCTAAGCATTTGACAAACAAAGTTTTTCATTTCCTTTAGCATCCTTGATAATTCAACAATAGATTTCCGTATAATGGGCTGCAAAATTAGGTATTTTTTCCCAAAAAAAGTAACAATTCATTGGATTTTTTGGATACTGTTAGGGTGTTGGTAATTAACTGTATATCAATAACTTACAAACAAAAGAAAATGGAAAGCCGTTAATCAAAAACTGCTACAGTCGATCCACTTCTTCGCGGTTCAATCCAGTGGCCTTGCAAATGGAGTCGGGGTCAAGGCCCATCTCTTTCATGCGCCGCGCAATTTCCAATTGCTTCTCGCGCTCGCCCTCGGCACGACCCTCGGCACGACCCTCGGCACGACCCTCGGCACGACCCTCAGCACGACCTTCAGCACGACCCTCGGCACGACCCTCGGCTAAACCTTGGGAGTGACCCTCGGCATGGCCTTCCTCCCAACCTTCCAAATGGGCTGCGCCGAACACGCTGTTCTGGTATCTGATGTTATCGACATGTCGATCGTATGCCTTGCGCTCCTTGGCATCCATCTTCATGTATTGCAGTTTTTTTCGCGCCTCTTGCAAGCCCGGTGCCGTCGTGTTTTCCCTAATGCGCCCGTTCTTCAGATAGTCGAGCCATTCCTCCAAATAATTGCTGACCTCGGCAACGTTGAACTCGTTCACGCGGATGAGGAAATACTCCGGAAAGATTTCGGCGGGAGTGCGCAGCTTGAGTGCATCCTTGTCCTTCATCGTAATTTCAAGCATGTCGCCCGTGTTCACGCCACGGAACGTCGTCGTGCCATGATACAGATAGTCCTTCCCGCGTCCCAAATCGAAATACAGGATGTTGATGGAATACACCTTCTTCACCTTGTCGTAGTCGTCGCCCATGCTGATATGCTCGGTGATGGTCTTGGAAACGCCGTATAGGATGCGTTCCAAATAATACAGCTCGCGCGTCAACTGAATCTCAACGATGATGATTTCGTCCTTGCTGTTGCGTGCCTTGATGTCAACGCGGTTGAACTTGTCGCGCTCATGTTCCTGGTTGCTCTCGCTCTCCAAGATTTCCACGATTCTAACTGGCTCTCCGATGAGTACCGTCATCAAGCCCTCAAAGACTGCGAAGTTGGCCTTGTCGCGTAGTATCTTCTTGGCTGCCCAATCGAAGCAAATGTATTTGGTGTCGTCGCTCATAGCATTATTGTTTTGTCTGTTTCGAAGGCAAAGATACAACTTTTTCACGAAAACAAGGCTTTTT
>JAFSJF010000076.1 GCA_017439405.1 Bacteroidales bacterium | reverse complement strand
TGCAATGCTACAAATACACCAACATTGACGGCGAAGGCACATTGCAGTTTCCCGTCACCTTCAACGGCACCACTACCACCAACTTGGTCGATGCTCTCAATCTGTGGATAGCCGAACAAGACCACCCCGAACTCTACAGGAGTTGGACAATGCTCACCGACACTATTCCCGTCTTTGGGAGTTACTATATTGGTGTCCCCGAAAACCCGACAACACCAAACGAAGTGACTGTTTGTCCCAACCCTGCCTCAGAACGTTTTGTCATTCAAGGAGTTGATGCCGAACTAACGCAGGTCTTCAACGTGTTCGGTCAATTAGTGAAGACCGTGCAAAACACCAATGAAATCAGCGCGGAAGGTTTGTCCAACGGCATTTACCTGCTACGCATTGCCTCCAGCAAAGGAAAAACGTACTCGATACGTGTAGTGGTAGAACAATAATCGGCTTTGCAACAATTCCGTCCCAAAAAGCGCATTATTTTTTTAGATGCGGTAATTCCCAGAAAAATTGTATCTTTGCGCCCTCAAAAAAACGCGGGTGTGGCGGAATTGGTAGACGCGCCAGACTTAGGATCTGGTTCCGCAAGGAGTAAGGGTTCGAGTCCCTTCATCCGCACAAGTTAAAGACAATCAATAATATAGAAATGAATATCACACAAACTGCAAAAGGAGAGAACCTCATCTCCATCAAAATCAGTGTCGAGAAAGCCGACTACCAGGAAACCGTCGAAAAGACCTTGAAACAAATGAGGCAACGCGCCAACGTTCCAGGTTTCCGTCCAGGCATGGTGCCGATGGGCATGATCAAGAAGATGTACGGCACGAGCGCGAAAATGGAAGCCCTGAACAATTTGGTATCCGACAACCTCAACAAATATATCTTCGACAACAAGCTGAACCTCATCGGCTATCCGCTGAGCGACCTCGACAATCAGCAACCTAACGACCTTGAAAGCCAAGACGATATGGACTTTTGCTTCGAAGCCGCCATCCGCCCAGAAATCAATATCGATTACACGAATACGATGGTGGATTTCTACCACATCATCCCCGAAGAAGATGACATCCAACGCGCCATCGACGACCTCGTGGAGCGTAACCCCGACACCACACATCCCGAAACCGTGGGCGAAAACGACCGCCTTGAACTGAAGGTGCGCGAAGCCGAAGACGGCAAAGAAATGGAAGGCGGCTTCCAGAAAGACGGCCTTTTCATCCATATGGACCAAATCAAGGATAAGGAAACCCGCGAGCAATTCATCGGCAAGGAAGTCGGCTCAGAGTTCATCGTCAACTTCGCCAAGGCCTTCGGTTCGGAAGAAGCCGTCGCCAAGGTCTTAGGTGAGGATGCGCCCGTCGACAGCGACTACAACATCATCATCGACGACGCCATCCGCGACGAGAAACCGGAACTGAATGAATACTTCTTCGAGAAGATTTTCCCGAAGCAGGACGTGAAAGACCTCGACACCTTCAAGGGAAAAGTGAAGGGCGAGATGGAGAAGCAATTCGAAGCCGAGACCGACCCCATCCTCTTCAACAAGATGATTGACGAAATCGTGGCCGCTGCCCACTTCGACCTGCCCGACGCCTTCCTGAAACGTTGGCTCGTGGAGAACAGTCAAGGCAAGATTACCACCGAGGAAGTGGAAAAGAACTACGAGAAGGATTATATGAAAGGTCTGCGCTGGCAGCTCATCGAGGACAGCATCGTACAAGCCAACCCCGAACTCGTCGTCACTGAGGAAGAACTGAAGAGCTTCGTGCTGCGCCAAATCTTCCCCGGCATCGACTACGCCACGCTTGAGGACGACATGAAGGCCAACTTAGACAAGATTGCCGCCAACTACCTCAAGGAAGGCCAGCAGAAGGAGCAGCTCAAGAACCAGCTCGCCGACATCAAGATGACCCAGTTCCTGAAAGGCAAGATGAACATCAACTATGCCGAGACCAGCTACAAGGACTTCATGAAGAAGCTCGAAGAGGAGAGGAAAGGCTGATAGCTAATTGGCCATTAGCTGTTAGCAATTAGCTATTAGCTCAGTAGCTGCTATGCTAATGGCTAACGGCTAAAAGCTAAAAGCCACTATTAGAACACTATAACACAACAACTCTAAACAACAAAATGAACAACGAATTCTTGAAATATGCCACCAAGCACCTTGGGATGAACACCCTGAGCTTGGAACAATACATGTCGAAAGTGCGCAGCCAGGGCTACATCAGCCCGACTGTCATTGAAGAGCGCCAGCTCAACGTGGCCCAGATGGACGTGTTCAGCCGCTTGATGATGGACCGCATCATCTTCCTCGGCACCGCCATCGACGACTATGTGGCCAACGTCATCCAAGCACAGATGCTCTTCCTTGAGTCGACAGACGCGAAGCGCGACATCCAGATCTACCTCAACTCGCCCGGCGGGAGCGTGTATGCCGGTTTGGGCATCTACGACACCATGCAGTTCATCAGCCCCGACGTGGCCACCATCTGCACGGGTATGGCCGCCTCGATGGCCGCCGTGCTGATGTGTGCCGGCACGCCTGGAAAGCGCTCGGCCTTGCCTCATTCCCGTATCATGATCCACCAGCCCATGGGCGGCGTGGAAGGACAGGCCACAGAGATTGAGATCACAGCCCGCGAAATCCAGAAACTGAAGAAAGAACTCTACGAAATCATCGCCAAGCATTCAGGCCAGACCTACGACAAGGTGTGGGCCGACAGCGACCGCGACTACTGGATGACCGCCGAGGAAGCCAAAGCCTACGGCATGATCGACGAGGTGCTCGTCAAGAACAAAAAGGCTTAATCAATGGCCAGAAAATCAGATATTTGCGCCTTTTGCGGACGGAAAGCCAACGAAGCAAGGCTGATGATCCAAGGCATCGACGCGCAGATTTGCGACAGCTGCGCCGAACAAGCCCACCTCATCGTCAAACAGCAGTTTGGCGACGAGCAGCAGCCCAAAAGCGAGTTTTCCCCAAAAGGCTTTGCCTTGAAGAAACCCGCCGAAATCAAGGCCTTCCTCGACCAGTACGTCATCGGGCAAGACGAGGCCAAACGCACGCTGGCCGTGGCGGTTTATAACCACTACAAGCGCATCAGCCAGAAAGTGCAGGCCGACGAGGTGGAAATCGAGAAGTCGAACATCATCCTCGTGGGCGAGACCGGCACGGGCAAGACCTTGCTGGCCCGCACCATCGCCAAGATGCTCAACGTGCCTTTCGCCATCGCCGATGCCACGGTGCTCACCGAGGCTGGCTATGTGGGCGAAGACGTCGAGAACATCCTCGTCCGCCTGCTGCAAGCCGCCGACTACGACGTGGCAGCCACCGAGCGCGGCATCGTCTTCATCGACGAAATCGACAAGATTGCCCGCAAGAGCGACAACCCGAGCATCACCCGCGACGTGAGCGGCGAAGGCGTGCAACAAGCCATGCTGAAGTTGCTGGAAGGCTCGGTCGTCAACGTGCCTCCCAAGGGAGGCCGCAAGCACCCCGAGCAGCCCATGACGGCCATCAACACCAAGGACATCCTCTTCATCGCAGGCGGTGCCTTCGACGGCATCGAGCGACTCATCGCGGCACGCAAACGCACCAACGTAATCGGCTACGGCGCAGGCGGCAACGAAGCCCTCGACAAGGACAACATGCTGCAATACCTCTCGCCTGCCGACCTGAAGAAGTTCGGCCTTATTCCCGAAATCGTTGGGCGTTTGCCTATTATCACCCATCTCAACCCCTTGGACAAAGTCGCGCTGAAACGCATCCTCACCGAGCCCAAGAACGCCTTGGTGAAGCAGTTCACGAAGCTCTTTGCCATGGACAAGATCAAATTGGTCATCAAGGACGACGTGCTCGACTTCGTGGTGGAGAAAGCCATCGAATTCAAGGTGGGCGCACGCGGACTGCGCAGCATCATGGAAGCCATCCTCAACGACGCCATGTTTGAGATGCCTTCGCAAATCGAGGCCACAGAATTGGTCATCGACCGTGCCTATGCCGAGGCCAAGCTCGAAAAGTCGGGATTGCAGAAACTGCATGTTGGGGATTGAACCTCAACGTATTGAACCTAAAGAGGGCGTGTGATTGGCCAATCACACGCCCTCTTTCGTTGGTTTTCGTTTCCAAAGCCTATTTCTCCTTGCGTTGCTTGCCCAAGAGGTAGGCCGCACCGAGGACGACGAGGACGGCGATGCTGCTGCCCAAGGGTGCTTCGGCATCCGTGTTAGAACCGTGCGAACCGGGAAGGCTGAGCAAGCTCTCACCGCTACGAGGGTTGGTGGTTTCGTCGGAGACATAGCCGCGCTCGAAGAGTCCGCCGCCTTGCTGCGCCATGCCTGCGAGGGTCATGCCAATGAGAATGGCTACTGTTGTTATGGTCTTTTTCATTGTATTATGTTGTTTAGTTGTCTGTTTGTGTGCTGCTACTCCCCCCTGCCCCCCTCACGAGGGGGAGAGGTCGCGACCTACGGTTACTGTAGTATGGCCCTTTCGGGGCCGGCAGGGTCGTCATGGGATCACAATCTTCTGCGTTTTTACGTTGTTTCCGTCAATCAGGCGCAAGACGTAAACGCCTGCGGGCATCCTGGTAGAGACGGTGCATGCACCGTCTGTACAACGAACCACGCGTCCCATCACGTCAACCACCTGCAAGGTTCCCTCGCCGTTGACGATGATGTTGCCGTTGTTGATGAACGCAAACGGTGCGTCATTAGGTTCGCAGACGTCCCCGTCTGCGGAAAACACCAAGCGGAAGCGCGAAGCGTAATCCGTCGTCTTGGCGGCGAAGGTGTAGGTTGGCGAAGCCAACATATCCACATCCTTTCCCGTCACATTATCAATAAGGTGCAGGTAGTTCAGCTCCACGCCTTCGGGGTTCACAGTGATGGTGTAGGTGCCGTCCTTCGAGGCTTTGAAATTGAGCGGCATCTCGCCTTGGCTTTCGCTGTAGGCAATGGCATAGTCCTTGCCACCTTGCGGGATGTAGAGCTTTGCAAGGTCCTTGTTGAAGATGTATTTGCCCAGCTGCGCTCCTTCGTCGAAACTCACGATAGCCTTGTCTTGCGTTTCGCCAGCTTCCGAAAGTGTCAGTTGCAGGTGACCTTGGCTTTCCGTTTTCGCGCTTGATCTCGTGCCCGACTTGGTGAAAGTGACTTGCTGCTCGGCAGCTGTGGCTTCAACGATGACACCTGTGAAGGCCGGAATGGGTGTGCTGCTCACTTCAGGCTCAATGTCGGTACCGCCGGTGTTCATCTTGTAATAACTCTCACCGATAGTGGCCGCTTCAGTAAAGGGA
Source organism: Bacteroidales bacterium (assembly GCA_017439405.1). Classification (GTDB taxonomy): domain Bacteria; phylum Bacteroidota; class Bacteroidia; order Bacteroidales; family F082; genus Limimorpha. The sequence continues at coordinate 14,128 of JAFSJF010000076.1, read as the reverse complement.
TTGCCCACGAGGGTGTAGCCTTTCAGCGTAGCTTCCTCATCATATACAAGCGACACTGCTTGTGAGGCCTTGTCATTGAAAATGCCCGAGAAGGTCAAATCAACGGTTCCTTTGTTGGCATAAAGGTAGCCCTGCCCATTGACGAGGCCGAAGCCATCGGTGTGGGTGGGGTTCTTGTAGTTTTCCCATTCGCCGTTCACACCCGATTGGTTGAAACGGTAAAGGTCATATTCCGTTGCCGTGGCAGCCATGAGATTGCCGATAGCAGTGGGACCAACGCTTCCTTCAATAGGTGAAGCGATGAACACCCATTTGTCGCTCTCGGTGCTTGTGCCATAACCCGTTACCGCAAGTGTGCGCGGTGTGGTGGGTGTCAGCGTTGAGCCGTCGGAAAGGAATGACTTTCCTTCAGCGACGGTGACACTTGATCCGTGGATACCTCTGAAATTGGCATTCGTAGTGGTGGCTGTAATGCGGTCGTTCTCAGCATCCGTCCAGCTGAGACTGATAGTCGGGCCGTAAGCAACCGCACTGCCACCGATGGCACCACGAGCATTGCTGGCATTAGCAGTCGCATTGATGACTCCACCAGTGATGATGATACTTCCCTCGTTCACCGAAACACCATTGCCGTTGCCTATGGCAGCGGCAGCTAAGCCAGCATTGGCAGTGATATTGCCGCCACTGATGCGAATGGTGCCGCACTTTCCTTTAAGGCCACCACCGATGGCTGCTGCACCGTATGCAGCAGAGGCGTTGATGGTGCCGCCAGTAATGATAATCTGGTCAAGCTCTGGGTCGGTCATATTGTCTGCAGATGTCAAGAACACACCACCACCGATGCCGGAACCCATGTTTCCAGCCTGTGTTCCCATAAATCCACTGACAGTGATCTCACCGCCGTTGATGGTGATGATGCCCCACGACGACTCTGTGCCTGCTCCAATCTTGGCACCCTGACCGCCACCATTAGAGTTGTAGGCCGTGACCGTTCCGCCATTGATAGTGATATTGCCGCGTTTCATGTAAGTTCCGCCACCGATAATGGCAGGGCACTGGGCGTTGCTCTGTATGGTTCCGTTATCGGCAGATATAATGCCGCCGTTGATGACGATAGTACCAAAATCCTTCTTATCGTTCTGGTTACCATAGCCACCACCAATGGCAGCACCATACACAGAGGCATGAGCCAACACCTTTCCGCCGTGGATGGTGATGGTGCCATTGACGGGACTTGTGGATGTGTTCTCACCACCGATGGCTGCATAGCCCCATTCGGGGGAGGTCGTTAGGAGTGACTGTCCACATTCCAGCGCACCCATCGTGGCCTCGTCGTTCGACTGGCCGTAGATGGTGAGGCTGTTGCCTTCCACACAGGCAATGCCCTTGGGGGCGCTGAGCGAGGCACCGTTGGCCAGAATCAGGTGCACGTCGCCCGTCACGCTGATGCGCGTCTCGATGGTCACCTCGCTGCTCACCACATACCAGCCAGCCGTCCATGCCGTCGTCTGGTCGGTGACGGTGGTGTAGGTTGTGCAGGTTTGGGTGTCAAACTCTTTTGTTGTCGTGTTGTACTCCAAGTACGTCACGTTTTGCGCCCACGCCCCTGCGGTCGTGAGCATGGCGAGGAGTGCCAGTGCGAGCCTCCTCGCGAATGAATGTCGTTGTTGTTTCATTTGTTTGAACTTTTGTTGAACTTTGTTATACTTTAATGGTTGCTTTTGTCCATCGTTTTTCGGGCTGCAAAAGTCCGACAATAAAATATAACAAGGTGTTCGAAAACCCGAAATGGTGTTAGAAATCGCGAAATGAGGTGTTAGAATTGTGGGAATTTTGACAGTAACATTCCTTTGAAGTCGGTGAAAATTACTATTTTTGCCGTCATAAACAAAAACGATCGGAAAAATGACGACAATGGAACTAAATGCGCAGATATGGCGCAACATGGCTGAGATAGCCGACAACGAAACGTTAATGAGGCAGTTGGCCAAATACCTGAAAAAACTAGTGGCCAAGAAGGACGACCCAACGCTAATGACCAAAGAGGAGTTCTTCGCTCGTGTCGATAGGGCTGAGGAACAATATGCCCGAGGCGAGTACACTACACAATTGCCAGGCGAATCTTTGTCTGATATGCTCAAACGTTGTGGCTATGCTGTATGAAATAAGATATACACCGGAAGCGAATATGGGCTTGGCTAAATTGGAAAGAAGCGAGCCGAAAGTCTTCCAGAAAGCACAGCGTTTCATTGAGGAACTTAAGGTGCATCCCAAGACAGGCACTGGTCATCCAGAGCCGTTGAAAGGCAAGCCGGAAGGTCGCTGGAGTTGCGAAATCACCAAAAAGCATCGTTTGGTTTATCGCATTTTCGACACCGAAGTGGTGGTGCTCGTCCTCACCGCTTACGGTCACTACAACGACAAATGACCATGATGGAACAAATGCAATTTTGCGCCATGGTGCTGATGGCCTTGCTCACGCTGACCTTGGCCTTGCCTTTGCCTAAACGGGTGGTGCACGGCACGTTGCTCAACCGCTCGCGCTGGCTGATGGCAGGCGCATGTGCAATGCTTTTCGTCCAGTTCCTGCTGCAATACCTCTTGGGCTTGCGCAGCAGGGGCATCCCCCAAGCGGTAATGCTCAATTTGCTGCTTTTCGTGCCTTCCTCGTGGCTTTTCAGCCTTTCCATCTTGAGCCTGCAACGCGGCCCGAAGGGGCTGCACCGAGGCGAATTTGCTTTTGGCGGCATGGTTTGGATTATTGTCGTTGCCTTGATGGTGGTGGCCTTCCTCATCGGGGAAAAGCCCATTTCGAGCAACACCCGCGAGCTGCGCTGGGCCGAAGTGGCAGGAAGCGTGCTTTACATGGTCATGCAAATCTATTATGGCATCATCGAGATTCGGGAGTTGCGCCACATGCGCCGTTCCATCAACGACTACTTCGACCGCGACATGGGCGAGCTGCTGAGTTGGATGAAAAGCGGCATCGTCATTCTGCTCCTGATGGCATTGCTGGTTCCCATCGTCATCTTCAGTTCGGGCTGGCCGTTGGTGGCCTACGGGTTGTTCTCTATGGTGGGCGTGTATTACCTCGTCATCAGTTTCGTGTGCTACGCGGTAAGCAACGATGCCCACATGGTGCAAGAGGCCGGGCAGCACGCAGAGAAGAGCGTACCCGAAGAACCGAAGCCAGGAAACGGGAAAGCCCCCTTGCCCGCCGACGATTGCCGACGCATCGAGGCGGCTGTGAGCCAATGGATAGCCGATGGCGGTCATCTGCATAGCGGCATCACCATCCAGACCGCTGCCGACGAGATGAAACTTCCGCGCTACCAACTGTCGGCATGGCTCAAGACAACGGAACAAGAGCTGTTCAGCCCGTGGATCACCCACTTGCGCATCGAGGAAGCCAAGCGCACGATGACGATGCACCCCGAATGGTCAAACGACATCGTCGCCGAGCAATGCGGCTTCGGCTCGCGCAGCTATTTCCAAACAGTGTTCCGCAAGCAAACTGGAATGACGCCAATGCAGTTCATGGAACGGAACAAAACAGACAAGGAATGAAAGATCTGGCAAAATAGTTTAGAAGAGAATTTGCTTTTTCACACGAATTATCATCCAATTTTCCACGAATGGCCAGAAATCCAATTCATGAAAAAATCGAGGTGAATATATGGACATTCGTGTTTTTTATTTCCAAATCATTATCTTTGCAGGCGAAAAACATCACCACCATGCTCCCCATGAGACTCTACACCGCCGGCATTGCCGATTTTGAAAGCATCCGTCAAGACGGACGCGTTTATGTCGATAAGACAAACCTTATTTATAAACTGACAAAGGAATCACGATTCGTCTTCCTCAGCCGCCCGCGCAGATTCGGCAAATCGCTGCTTTGCAGCACCTTGAAGTATTACTTCCAAGGCCGCAAAGACCTTTTCGAAGGATTGGACATCGCCGAGTTGGAAAAGGATTGGCTGCAATATCCTGTGCTGCATTTCGACATGAGTGCCTGCAAGAACAAATGGGAAACCCACCAAATTGTCAGCGAATTGCATAGCCAATTGGATTTTCATGAGCGGCGCTACAAATGGGAGAAAACCGAAGGCACGCCCGGCGAACGATTCAAGAAACTCGTCCAACAAGTGCATGAGCAAACTGGGCTGAAAGCCGTCGTCATCCTTGACGAATACGACGCTCCCATGTTGGACTACCTGCACAAACCTGACCAATTGGAGGAAGTGCGCCGCATCATGCAGGAGTTCTACCAAGTCGTGAAAGTCTGCGATGCCGACGAACAGTTCGTCTTCATCACGGGCATCACCAAGTTCAGCCAACTGAGCATCTTCTCCACGCTCAACAACTTGCGTAACATCTCAATGGACCCGAACTATTCCGCCCTTTGCGGTATCACCAACAACGAACTGCTGACCGTCTTCGACCCCGACATCCAACTGCTGGCTAACCGCTACCATTGTTCAAAGGAAGAAATGATCGATATGCTGAAGCTGAACTATGATGGCTATCATTTCAGCGGAGTGTCGGAGGACATCTACAATCCCTATAGTCTGATGAACGCCTTCGTCTCCAATTGGTTGGACTATTATTGGTTCAGCAGCGGAACGCCCACCTTCCTCTTTGAGACGATGAAACGCTTCAACACCAATCTTCTGGAACTCGAGAAGTTGCAGGTGCCTTCCACACAGTTTGACGTTCCGACGGAGGCGATGACATCGGCCTTGCCCCTGCTCTATCAATCAGGCTACCTCACCATCAAGGGCTATGATTTCGACTCCACGCGCTACACCCTCGACTTCCCCAATGCCGAGGTCAAGGTGGGGTTCATGGAGAATTTCCTGAGCCACATCATGGGAATCAACCAACCCGTGCGCGGCTTTGCAGGCGATTTCTATTCCTGCCTTTTGCGGCATGAGGTGGAGGAAGCCATGAAGTGCCTCCAATCCTATTTCGCCTCGATTTCCTATTTGGACTTCGGCGAGAAGGAGTTGGACGACATCGCCAAATACGAAGCCTATTACGAGGTGCTGACCTACATCGTGTTCTCCGTCTTCAACTACCGCACTTTCACGCAGGTAAAGGTGGCAAGAGGACGTACAGATGTCGTGGTCTTCATGCGCGATGCGGTCTATGTGATGGAACTGAAGATGCGCGGCACAGCGGACGAAGCCTTGGCGCAGATCAACTCGAAGGATTATGGTGTGCCTTACCAAGCCGAAGGCAAGCCTATAATAAAAATAGGCATCGCCTTCTCGAAAGAGACCAAGACGGTGACGGAATGGAAAGTGGAGAAAGATTGATTTTTTGGCACAATACTTGCAATGTGTTCGGCGTCGAACCATTAATTAAAGGAGAAAGCACCATGAAAAGAATCGCCTTAACCGCCCTGATTGCCCTGACGACCCTCGCGGGATTCGCGCAAGTGATCGACAAGAAGACCAAGACCGTCACCGTGAAGCGCGTGACTCAGGAAGCCCCCGTATCGGCCAAAATCGACTTCTCCGATACTGCCGAACCCATCACAGGCACGGTGGTTTACGGCCGCATCGACGAGAACGGCGACACCACGCTGGTCGTCTATCTGCCTGAAGTCGATATCGACCTGATGCAACGCTACCTGCAAATCACCGAGACCAACAAGGGCCGCCGTTTGGCCAACAACGTGAAGAAGGTGTATCCCTACGCCAAATTAGCGAGCGCGAAGATGCAGGAGTACGACTCCATCTTGGCCAACGTGCCAAGCGAGTTCGACCGCCACATGCTGATGAAGCAAGCCGAAAAAGAGCTTACCGACCAATACACCGAGGAGCTGAAGAACCTCACCCTCATGCAAGGGGCCATCCTCATCCGCCTCATCGACCGAGAGACCGGCAACACGAGCTACCAAGTGGTGCAAGAGCTGCGCGGCAAGGTGAGGGCCTTCTTCTACCAAGGCTTTGCGCGGCTTTGGGGATATAACCTGAAGTCGGAATACGACCCGCACAACAATCCTGAGGACGACGAAATCGAGACCATCGTGACCTTGCTGGAGCGCGGGGTGATTTGAGCGACACCACCAAAGGCGAAAGCAGCCGGCCTGTCAGTCGGCTGCTTTCGCTTTGTTTTGGGAAGAGGGCAACAGCTACATCTCCTTCTTGTGCAAGATGAAATTATGCCCAAGATAAACCTCCCGCACATGTTCGTCCCGGGCAAGGTCCTCGGGGGAGCCCGACATCAGCACCTGCCCGTCGAAAAGAAGATAGGCACTGTCGGTGATGCTGAGCGTTTCATGCACGTTGTGGTCGGTGATGAGCACGCCGATGTTCTTCCTTTTCAGCTTGAAGATGATGCGCTGGATGTCCTCGACGGCGATGGGATCGACACCGGCAAAAGGCTCGTCCAGAAGGATGAAGTTCGGGTCAACGGCCAAGGCTCGGGCTATCTCGGTGCGCCGCCGCTCGCCGCCCGAAAGTTGGATACCCTTGTTTTTGCGGACATGCTGCAAACCGAACTCGTCGAGCAACTCCTCCAATTTCTCGGCCTGGCGTTGCTTGCTCATGCCTTTCTTGAACTGCATCACGGAGGCGATATTGTCCTCAACGGTCATCTGCCGGAACACCGAGGCCTCCTGCGCCAAATAGCCTATGCCCTTTTGCGAACGCTCGTACATGGGCATCTCGGAAATGTCCTGATTGTCAAGGAAGACCTTGCCCGAATTGGGCTTGATAAGACCCACCACCATGTAGAAAGTGGTGGTCTTGCCCGCGCCGTTGGGGCCGAGCAAACCCACAATCTGCCCTTGTTCCACCTCAACGCTCACACCCTTGACGACGGTGCGCTGCTTGTATTTTTTCACCAAATCTTGTGTCCAAAGCCTCATTTTAGTTAGGAGTTTGTAGTTAGGAGTTAGGAGTTAGAAATCGAAATCCGAAATCAGAATATCCCTTCCTTTAATATGTCGTGTAAATGAATGATTCCAAGGTATTTACCTTCATGAACAACGGGCAGTTGTGTGATGCTGTTTTCGCGCATCTTGTGCAGGGCATCCACGACCAAGGCGCTGGCTTCTATGGTCTTGGGGTTGCAGGTCATGATTTGGGTGGCCTTCACGTGCTCGATGTCGGGGTATTTCATCAACATCCGGCGGAGGTCGCCGTCGGTGATGATGCCTATGATTTCCTCGTTGTCGGTGACGACCGTCGCACCCAGCCGCTTGCTCGTCATCTCGATGATGACTTGGGCAAGGCTGTCGTCGGGGCCGACGTCGGGACGCTCGTTGCGAGTGTAGAGGTCCTTTACGCGCAGGTAAAGCTGCTTGCCGAGAGCGCCACCCGGGTGAAACTTGGCGAAGTCGGCAGTGGAGAAGCCGCGACACCTCATTAATACTAGAGCCAGCGCATCGCCCATGACAAGTTGGGCTGTAGTGCTGCTCGTCGGCGCAAGGCTGCCTGGGATGGCTTCCTCATCGACCGTCACATCGAGGACAAAATCGGCTTGGGCAGCCAGAAACGACTGCCGGTTGCCCACGATGGCCACGATCTTGTTGCCCCGCAGCTTGATGAGCGGCACCAGCATCTTGATTTCGGGTGTCTCGCCGCTTTTCGACAGGACGACCACGATGTCGCCTTCGCGGACGATGCCCAAATCGCCGTGGATGGCGTCGGCGGCATGCATGAAGACGGCCGTCGTGCCCGTCGAATTCATCGTCGCGACGATTTTTTGGGCGATGATGGCACTCTTTCCAATGCCCGAAAACACGAGATTCCCCTTGCTTTGGAGAACCAGTTCAACCGTTTCACGAAAACCGGCACCTATTTCCGACTTTAGTCCAATGATTGCATTCGCTTCATTATCAATAATTTGATTCACCAAATCAATAATTGGGTCATTTTTTTTCATTTTTTCTCAAAATTTTCTTGCGCCGTATGATGTAAAAGCTATAACTTTGTCTTTGCTGATTGGGACGGAAAGAACCATCCAACCCATAACGCAAGATTTCAAAACAGATTGCAAAATAACGCAAAAAATCGGACAATACCAAAAGGAGGAACCTATGGCAAAAAAAGATGACCAAAAAATCCACAAGCTGCTGAAGGATGTTTTCGGCTTTGACCAATTCAAGGGCAACCAAGAGGAAATCATCAAGAGCATCCTTGGCGGCAACAACACCTTCGTACTGATGCCCACGGGAGGCGGCAAGTCGCTGTGCTACCAGCTCCCGGCACTGATGTCGAAGGGTACGGCCATCGTCGTTTCACCGCTGATTGCCTTGATGAAGAACCAGGTTGACATGATCCGCAATTTCGGCACGGAGTTGGGCATCGCGCATGTGATGAACTCCTCGCTCTCGAAAGCCGAGTTGCTTGAGGTGAAGGAAGACCTGAAGAATGGCAAGACCAAGCTGCTCTACGTGGCGCCCGAGTCGCTCACCAAGGAGGAGACGGTCGAGTTTCTGCGCACACTGAAAATCTCCTTTGTCGCCATCGACGAGGCACACTGCATCTCGGAATGGGGCCACGACTTCCGCCCCGAATACCGACGCCTGCGCCCCATCATCAACGCCATCGACGACAGCCTGCCAATCATCGCCCTGACCGCCACGGCCACCGTGAAGGTGCAGACCGACATCATGAAAAACCTCGAAATCATGGATGCCCACGTGTTCAAATCATCATTTGACCGTCCGAACCTTTATTATGAAGTGCGTCCGAAAACCAAGGATGTCGTCAAGGACATCATCAAATACATCAAGATGAACCCAGGCAAGTCGGGCATCGTTTACTGCCTCAGCCGCAAGAAGGTCGAGGAACTGGCAGAAACATTGGCTGTCAACAACATACGAGCCTTGCCTTACCATGCTGGATTGGACAGCCAGACCCGAAAGGAGAACCAAGACAAGTTCCTCATGGAGGAAGTCGATGTCATCGTGGCCACCATCGCCTTCGGCATGGGCATCGACAAGCCAGACGTGCGCTTCGTCATCCACCACGACATCCCCAAGAGCCTTGAAGGCTATTATCAGGAAACAGGACGTGCCGGTCGCGACGGCGGCGAGGGCAACTGCATCGCCTTCTACGACTACGAGGACATCCACAAGTTGGAGAAGTTCAACAAAGGCAAGAACGTGGCCGAGCAGGAAATCGCCCGCGAGCTGCTGAACGAAACCGTAACATACGCCGAATCAGCCGTTTGCCGACACAGGCTACTGCTACATTACTTCGGCGAGGAATACAACAAGGAGAACTGCGGCTCGTGCGACAACTGCCGCTCGCCCAAGGAGAAATTCGACGGCAAGGAAGACCTCAAGCTCGTCCTCGAAGCCGTGGAAGACACCAAACAGCTCTTCAAGACCAAGCACATCGCCGAGCTATTGGCTGGCAAGCTCACAGGCGACATCAAGACAGCCAAGCAGGAAAACAACGAGTTCTTCGGTGCCGGCGACGAACACGACGAGAAATACTGGACGGCAGTCATCCGTCAAGCATTGGTCAACAAGTTGTTGTCCAAGGACATAGAGAACTACGGCATCCTGAAAATCACGAAGGAAGGCAAGAACTTCATCAAGAAGCCCTACACCATCTTGCTCGTCAAGGACCACGACTACGACAACGCGGACGAGGACGACCCGGAGGCTCTCGCCATGAGCGGCGGAAAGGACGGCGGCGCCGACAAGACGCTGTTCGCCTTGCTGAAAGACCTGCGCAAGACCATCGCCAAGCAGAACGGACTGCCGCCTTTCGTCATCTTCCAAGACCCCTCGTTGGAGGACATGGCCATCCAATATCCCATCACGAAAGAGGAAATGACGCAAATCGCCGGAGTGGGTTCAGGCAAGGCCGAAAAGTTCGGCGAGCCGTTCATCAAGCTCATCAAGGAATATGTGGAGGAGAACGAGATTACAAGGCCTAATGACATGGTTGTCAAGTCCGTAGTGAACAACTCCGCCCTCAAGATTGGCATCATCCAGAACATCGACAAGAAAATACCTTTGGAAGACATTGCCTACGGCAAGGGACTTGAATTCGACGAGTTGCTCTCCGAGATCGAGAGCATCGTGTCGTCGGGAACCCATCTCGACATCAACTACTACATCGAGGACAACGTTGACATCTACCATCAGGAAGACATCCTCGAGTATTTCAAGGAGGCCGAAACCGACAACATCCAGACGGCACTCCGTGAACTCGGCGAAGACGAATACGAGGAAGAAGAAGTCCGCCTAATGCGTATCAAGTTCCTATCGGATGTCGGCAACTGATTGAAAATGAAACGTTTTCCATTAATCATCCTATTACTGCTTTTGTTGGCTTCGTGCGGCAACAAAAGCAGTAATACTGGTTTTTCGCCTTCGCTCACCGAGCAGGAAATGGTTTCCATCCTGAGCGACATCCAAATCCTTGAGGCCGACCTGAACCTCAGAAAGACCAACCAGCAGGACATAGAAGGCCTCGCAAACAGATATTACGGACAACTCTTTGAGCACTATGGCATTACGGACAGCATTTTTTCGGAAAACCTGAAATACTACACCAAACAGCCCGCCACAATGGAACGGTTGATGGATTCGGTGACACAACGGCTGACGAAAGCGCAGGGAGAATGATTTTTCGCACGCAGAATCTACAGAAATCGCAGAAGCCTAACGGACGAAAACCAGACGTCGCTTTGCGCTTCATACAATTCAGCGCATTCTGCGTGAGATATTACTTTCTCAGTTCAGCAGCAATCAAATCATTCAATTTCTTGGCAGCATCTATCAGCATGCTTTCGTCCGTCGGGACGGGCACAGGCTTGGTGTCCAGACGGTTGAGCGTTTCCGCAGAGCAGGCCTCGCGGTCGCCCTTGATGGTGGTGTAGTCGTTCTTGAAAGCCGACTTCACCTCGAAGGGCACCGTCCCGATGCGCTTCCCGTCGGTATCGAAATAATTGACGAAACCCGAAACCGCAACGCTCTTGTTTTGGGAATGGTCGGACACCTCAACCGTTTTCCCGCCACTGTTTTCCTTGAACGAAACCTCATCGAGGCGCGTCGGCGAAACGGCAACGTTTTTCACCACGACGGACGCAAACGGGTGCTTTGGGTTTTTCATGACATGCACACCGTCAATGCCGGCGGGAAGCTCGCCCGCATCGAAGCCAAACACGGCATCCACGAAGCCTTCCGGCAAAGTGTAATCCGAGGAAAAGCCAAACTCCACTCGTTCAGCCAAAAACAGTGTTCGTTTCTTCTGCAAATCCAGCAGTTGGGCGTTTTCGCGGTTCGTATGCCTCAGTTGTTCAATATACTTGCCCGCTTCTTCAGCGTCTGACTTTGAGCCACTACTGAGCATCTGCCCCGACTTCGCCACCAAATAGCCTTCGGCCTTGTTTCGGGCAGCCATCATGTCATCGCCGAGGTCGAGTTTTACGTAATTCATGCCCTTTTTCACCTTGTTCGGGAAGCATTTCAAAGCCTCGTTGCGGCCTTTCATGCTGCAATAGCGTTGGTAGATTTCGGGCCACACGTCGGGCTGCCCCGTGGCTTTCAGGGCTTGGATGCGCTCGTGGTCGGCTTGGTTGGCCTTGTGGTAGGATGCCGCCAAATAATTGATGTCCTTGGCGTTCAACTTGCCTTTGCACACTTCTGGCGCAACGCGTTGGATCACTTGGTCGTACTGCTGGGCTTCATAGAGTCTCTTGGCCGTGTTGCAGGCGGCGAGCATCGCGCCGAGCAACAAAAGTGGAATCAGTCGGAGGTATTTCATCATATTCTATTTTTGACGCGGGACACACCCGAAACGACTCGCGTCTCGTGTCACGCAGTCTCGTGTCTTTACAATAAAAACCACAAATTTCGCTCCAAATTGTACGCTTTCGACGAAAATCTTTACTTTTGTGCCACTAAATTTGAACCCAATGGAAAAAATCAAGCGACTGCAACAGGATTTCGCCACGTTTTTGGAGCAAACCGACTTCGGCGGCCAACCGAAAGAACTATACGAACCCATCGCCTACACCATCCTCCAGAGCGGCAAACGCCTCCGCCCCATGCTTTGCCTCTTGGCCAACGACATGCTTGGCGGCGACGAGCAACAGGCCCTTTGGCCCGCCTTGGCCTTGGAGACCTTCCACAACTTCACCCTCATCCACGACGACATCATGGACAAGGCACCGCTGCGGCGCGGCAAGGAAACCGTCTATCAGAAGTGGAACTCCGACATCGCCATCCTTTCCGGCGACGCCATGTTGGCCAAGGCTTTCCAGTTTGCACTGAAACCCAAAAAAGGTGCCGAACTCGCGCAACAGTTGGGCAAGGTCGCCATCGAGATTTGCGAAGGCCAGCAGATGGACCTCAACTTCGAGACCCAGAAGGAAGTGACGATTGACGACTACTTGGAGATGATCCGGCTGAAAACCGCCGTGCTGTTGGCCACGGCCTTGCAGATGGGTGCTACCGTAGCCGAAGCAAAACCCGCTGACATTCAAGCCCTTTACGATTTTGGCATCAATATCGGAATGAGTTTCCAATTGCAAGATGACATCCTCGACCTCTACAGCGACGTGGAGGTGTTCGGCAAGCGCCACGGCGGCGACATCGCCGACAACAAGAAGACCTACCTTTACCTGAAAGCCTTGGAACTGGCTCCGGAACGCGACCGCAAACGCCTCCAGCAGCTTTTCGCCCTCCGCATCGACCACGACGAAGAGGAGAAAATCGAAGAAGTCGAGGCCATTTACGACAGCCTTGACATTAAAGGTGAGGTCGAACAAGTCATCGCCGAATATGACCGCAAGGCCTTCCAAGCCCTGGACTCCATCGGTTTGCCCGAAGAGCGAAAACGGCATTTGAGGACCTACGCCGAGCTGCTTTCAGGCAGAAGGAAATAAGAGAAGGCAAAAACACAAAAGCATCAGAGGAGGCTTCGGTTGCGGAAGCCTCCTCTGATGCTTTTGTCTGCTGTCGTGACAGCTCAATCCTGTGCCTTCTTCTCTTTGGGCTTTTTCACGTTCTTGGCCTCATTGCCGACAGCCTTCTTTTCGACTTTCTTTCCGTCCTTGGCGGCTGAGCAGCAATCCTTGCCCTTGTTGTCGCACTCTTTCGCTTCTTTGGCCTTGCAGCAGTCGGCCTTCGCTTCTTTCGATTCTGCTGAAACCTGAGGCTTGGCTGTTTTGTTGTCGGCAGAGGCATCCTTCGACGATTTCACCGTGGTAACAGCCTGCTTTTCGGTGGTTTTCTTTACGGGGTTCTGAGCATCGACGTTTTGAATGCTCATGGCACTGATGGCAAAAAAGGCCAACGCGCCAAACAAGATGGATCTTTTCATGGTGTTGTGTATTAGGTTAGGCAACTATGTTATCAAAAACCATACCAAAATGTAGAGACATAATGGCTACGTCTCTACATTTTCGATTTCCAACGCGTCTATGTCATTCGACAACCAACCGCCTAAAGCATGTTCCCTTCCCTTCCACGGTGATGCGCAGCGTATAGATGCCGGCCACCTTCGGGGCAGGTAGAGACGCACGGTCGTGCGTCTCTACCACGACACCCAAGGCATCGATGATTTCAACAGACGTTGCACGCGAGGTCTCTACATCCGTCATGCCAAGGCTGACGGTCTGTCCTCGCTCCACGGGGTTCGGATAGACCTGCAGGTTGCCGGCCCATTCGTCCACGCCCGTCGTGCTGCGGAAGCTGACGACGTAAGGGCTCTCGAAGCTGCCCACGACGGCATTCGTTTCGTATCGTAGGGACGCAAAGTTTTGCGTCTCCACGGCACCCGTCTCGGTGTTGTAGAGGCCGAAGCGAAGCTCGGCGGCTTCGTCGCCCGCGATGGTCAGGAAGGCCATGTAGCGGTCAAGCGGCTCGATGTAAAGCAGCCTCGCGCTGCCACGGCACTCGCCGTTGGCGAAGGCGGCCAGCTCGTAGCGCTCGCTGCGGAGTTCGCTGCCGTCCAACTCAACGATTGCCGTCACGCTCATGTTGTCGGGATAGGCGTTCAGGTCGGGCTGCCAATGATTGTTCCCGGTGGTTTGGTTGGCCTTCCGGTCGGTCCTTGTCCCGCCGTTGGGATAGACGAGCGTCACCGCGCTGCCGTTGTTCGACTTGTACATCAGGCCCATGCCGGGTTGCAGCGTGCCGAGCGAG
>JAFSJF010000075.1 GCA_017439405.1 Bacteroidales bacterium | reverse complement strand
TTTGCCCGTGTGGACTCCAACACCATCGACAAGCTCATCGTGAAGGACGACAAGGAAGCCGCCTCGGGCCTCGACGACAAGCAGAAGGAGACCTTGAAAGCCGCCTTCGAGAAGGTGATCGACAAGGTGAAGTTCAACGTGGAGTTCAGCAACGAAGGCGCCGAAGCCGCACCCGTTGAGGTCACCCAAAACGAGTGGATGCGCCGTATGAAGGAGATGGAGCAGATGGGCGGCGGCCCGATGTCGTTCTACGGCTCGATGCCCGACAGCTACACGCTGATGCTCAACACGAACAGCCCCGTCATCACCGGCTTACTCGACAAAGACGAAGCCGAGCAGGAAGCCACCATCAGGCAGATTTACGACCTCGCGCTGCTTTCAAAGAACTTGCTGAAGGGAAAGGATTTGAGTGAGTTTGTTAAGCGCAATATGGCCAACTTATAATTCATTGTATTACAAAAGAAATCCCCGCAACGCCATTTGGTGCTGCGGGGATTTTTGTATTATCGATTCCAGTTATTCTCCAGAACAAACCGGCCTTACAAGACCAGCCTTACAACGGTCCTCGGCAGATACTTTGTAGTCAGTTTCAGTAAAATAGAACCTGTAAGCAGAATGAGGTACATCAATATAAAGCGAACTTGACCAGTACTCGCCATAACAATCGCAATAACTGGGGCGAACAGGAATAAAAATGCTATTGCCATTGGGCGACTTGAACAGATGCCCGTTCACGCCGTTTCTGGTCGTGTATTCGTGCAAGCAATTATCCCTCAATTCCCGCCACTCGTCACATGTGGGCGTGCGCCAGCCAGCACCCCAATTGACTGTTGCAGCGTCATCAACGGCCTCCAGCACAACGAGCAGGTCTTCTTGACCGTAGTAGCCACTATTCGTACCCCAATCATTGACACAATATTTGGTCAACATATTGGTGGCATAATTGTAATACTTATAGTTCTCCCAATGGTATTCCGCTTTCGGGCTTGTCTCACCCCAAGCGAAGAAGTCCCCATAATCCCCAATGGAATCCACGCCCACATTGCAAGTGGCCCACAACGTACCGCTAGGAAGACCTAGGTCAACAAAATCGTGGCCATCGAGCGTTCCGCTGTGGTCAACAATACTATCGTTAGTGTTTCCTCCATTATTCGGCTCATTTGGTTTTGTACATCCCACCGCAAAAACCATCATCAGCATTATGGCTGCTGCTGCCTTCAAAGTCCCGTTCATAACAGTAGTGTTTTAGTTGTTTGAGATTGCAAAGAAACGAAAAAATTGCTTCATCAAGCCATTTGGGATGAAAAATCATGGAAAATGACTATTTTTGCAGGTGAAAAACCGAGGAAAAATGGAAAGCGCAACATTAAATACGGACAGCATCATCCAAAGAATCACTATTTTGGTGGCCCAACTTGCCACTAACCAACAACAAGAATTGGAAAAGCAATTGAGGATGATGCTTTTATGGGAAGAGGCCAAACGATTGGACAACTCGGTAGAAAAGAACAACATCACAATGAGAGAAATTGTAGAAGAGGTAAAAAAAGTGAGGAATGGACAATAAAACCGTCTTCGATGTCAACATTTGGATTTCCTATTTCTTGAAAGGGAAATTCACCGAACTCGTTGATTTAATGGCAAATCATGATGTCGAGTTTTTCCGTGCCAAGGAGCTTACCGATGAATTAGTTTTTGTCATTAGCCGTGACAAATTCAAGAAATACCTACATTTGCCCTTACAATCATACATTTCGTTTTACGAGAAAATCAGCACTTTGATTCCTATTCAAACCAAATTTTCCGGTTGCCGTGACCCGAAAGACAATTATCTGTTTGATTTGGCATTCCAATCCAATTCAAAATATCTTGTCTCTGGCGACCGTGATGTTAGAGAAACAGAAATTGACAAGCCCTTGAATGTGGTTTCATTGAGGACATTCAAAGAAATGATTTCAGAATAATTTTGGATTATGGCATCACCCGACACATATACGATATTCTCCAACTACCGTCCCAACGGCCACCACATCAACCCTTCGCTGCTTTGGGAATACGACATGAGTGCCTTTGATTGGCAAAGGTCGAAGGCGTTGGTCGCGCAGCGTGTCGTGGAATTGGGCTGGCCAGAGGATTTCTATGGCGCTTTCGACCTTTACGGCGGTTTTGAAGGCTTCCGCGAAATCATCAAGAGCATCCCGCACCTTTCGGACATCGACGTCAATTTCGTTTGCCATTACTTCAACCTGCAAAAAGAGGAACTGCTATGCTACACAAGGAAACAGTCGAGACAAGCACTTTTGAACTGCTGAAAAAGTTACAAGCGGAGCCTTTGCTTTCTACGTTCAACTTGGTTGGAGGCACTTCGTTGGCTTTGCGCTTAGGCCATCGCAAAAGCGTTGATTTGGACTTGTTCTCCAAAGAAGATTTCGACATGCAGGAAGTTAAAGAGTTGCTTGTCAACAAGTACGACCTCAAAGTAGGCTACGAAAAAGGCAAGACGCTTAAAGGTTTCATCGGCAATGTGATGGTTGACCTTATCCGTTACGATTACCCGCATATCAGCCCTGTCGAAACCGAAGAGGGCATCCGCATGGAAAGCCTTCCTGACATTTTGGCCATGAAACTCTCCACGATTTGCGACAACGGCTCCCGTATCAAGGATTTCATCGACATTGCCTATCTCTCGACGGTTTACAGCTTTGGCGAGATGCTAGAATTCTATAAACAGAAGTTTCCTTCGTCCAACCCTCTTGTCCCAACAAAATCATTGGTTTATTTCGACGACATCAATTTCGACGAGGACGTGGTCATGATGCAAGGAAAATTCGATTGGAACGCCATTGCCGCGCGGCTTAATGAGATGACTTTTTGCCTAAACAAACGGTTTGGTGAAAGCCCATAAAAGAGCCGAGCAGGAAGCCACCATCAGGCAGATTTACGACCTTGCACTGCTCTCGAAGAACTTGCTGAAAGGCAAGGATTTGAGCGAGTTTGTGAAGAGGAATATGGAGAAACTGTAAAGGTCAGTAATTGACATAAAAAAAGCCGCAGCGAGGCAAGGTTTTGCTTGGCTGCGGCATTTTGTTTCTAGAAACAAAAAAAGTCCCAATTGAAGTATTTTTTTCCAAAAATGGCTCCATAATACAAAAAAACATTATTTTTGTCCAAATTTTCAATCAAACTGCAAATTTGGCCAAATCATGGATAATAAATTGATAAATAGAAATTTAGAAAGTACAATAAAAGAAGTTTACAATCATTTTCCCGTCATCACGCTGACGGGTCCTCGTCAATCAGGCAAAACCACCCTTTGCCGGATGGCTTTCCCCGACATGCCATACGTCAACCTTGAAGACCTTTCCACGTTGGCGGAAGTGCAAGCCGACCCCAAAGGCTTTCTCGGGAAACACCCCAACGGACTAATCATCGACGAAGCACAAAACTATCCCGAAATCTTTTCCTACCTTCAAGTGGCGGTTGACGATGCGATTTTCAAAGGTCGAAGCGACATTCATTATGTTGTCACAGGGAGCAACAATTTCGCCCTTTTGGAGAAAGTAACCCAATCGATGGCTGGGCGAAGCGCCGTCATGAGCCTGATGCCACTTTCCACGAGCGAACTGATTGCCGACAGTGGCGACATCGAAACTTCGGATTTGATTCTCTACGGCGGTTATCCTGCCGTATGGAAAACCGATCCTCAAGCCCGAAGGATGTTGCTTTCAAACTATTACACCACTTATATTGAACGCGACATTCGCAAGCTCATCAACATCAAGGACTTGCAGGCCTTCCAAACCTTTATCCGGCTTTGCGCGGCAAGAATCGGACAGGAATTCAACGCTTCCAACTTAGCCGTTGAGACGGGTGTAGCCGTGAACACCATACGCCATTGGCTCAGCATCCTGTCAGCTTCGTATGTCGTTTATCTTCTCCACCCTTACTATGCCAATATAGGCAAACGATTGACCAAAATGCCGAAGCTCTATTTCTACGATACAGGCTTGGCCTCATTCCTTCTGGGAATCCAAACCTCTGAGCAAATGGACACACATCCGCTGCGAGGTTCCTTGTTTGAGAACTTAGTCGTGAACGACATCATGAAATTCGGAAGCAACAGAGGCGAGGAAGAACAACTGTTCTTTTACCGTGACAAGAGTAAACACGAAGTGGACGTATTGCGGCTGCTCCCAGGCAAGGTGGAGGCCTACGAAGTCAAATCCTGCAAGACCTATTCCCAGGATTTGTTCAGCAACCTCACCTATCTGAAAACGCTATTGAAAGACAACCTTTCCAAAACAATGGTGATTTATGACGGAGACCAGGAAAACTTTGAGAATGATAATGGATTCTGCAATTTTAGGCATCTAAAACTAAGCTGAAAAGCAAGGATTTGAGCGAGTTTGTGAAGAGGAATATGGCAAGTTTGTAAAAAATGAGTATATTTGCAGGCGTAAAATGAAACAAAATGGCTACAGCAACGATAGAATATGATGGCAGAAGTACCGCAATGAGGAAACTCTTAGAGCTGTTCATTACACTTGGCGGGAAAGTAACAGAGCAAAGCACCTCAAAGTCAAAGAAAGGCTCTTTGGACGAGGCTATTGCCGAATACCGTTCCGGCAAGACCTACAAGGCCAAGGATGCGCACGACTTGATTGAACAATGCCTGCAATAATGTACGAAGTTGAATATACTGGGCTGTTCAAGAGAAAGGTCAAACTTCTGAAAAAGCGGGGTTATGACCTTTCCCTGCTTGAATCCGTCATCGCCGAACTAAAAGAGACAGTACGCTCCAAGAAAAATACCAGCCCCACAAACTGACAGGTAATTACGCTGGTTTTTGGGAATGTCACATTAAACCTAATTGGCTGTTGGTTTGGGCAAAAGAGGAATACCGCCTTGTCATGGTGATGATCGACACAGGAACACATTCGGATTTGTTTGGATAATAGCAGATGCCACCATCAGGCAGATTTACGACCTTGCTTTGCTCTCGAAGAACTTGCTGAAAGGCAAGGATTTGAACGAGTTTGTGAAGAGGATTTTGGAGAAGCTGTAATTCGACTATGACTTGATACCATGACCGCCCTGACGATTGTTGAGGCGGTCATAGTCATTTTTGAATAAAAAAACACGAAATGGCAAGGATGAAATGTGAATTTGCGGAAAATGACTATTTTTGCACTCAAAAGCAACCAATATGTCCAACGCCATCACCATACTCAACCGCGAAGAAGACCGCCGCATCGTGGAGGCCATCAAGCAGGCCGAGCTGAACACCTCGGGCGAAATCAAGGTACACATCGAGAACCGCTGCAAGGGCAGCGTGGAGCAACGCAGCCTCGTCGTCTTCAACAAACTGAAACTCAACGAGACAAAGCTCCGCAACGGCGTGCTCATCTACCTTGCCGTGCGCGACCACAAGTTCGCCATCCTCGGCGACGAAGGCATCAACCAAGTCGTCGAAGAAGGCTTCTGGAACGACGT
Organism: Bacteroidales bacterium; assembly: GCA_017439405.1. Lineage (GTDB taxonomy): Bacteria > Bacteroidota > Bacteroidia > Bacteroidales > F082 > Limimorpha. The sequence continues at coordinate 28,119 of JAFSJF010000075.1, read as the reverse complement.
GAAAGACCTGATGCAAAGCCTTTTCCGCGAAGGCCGTTTCGCCGAAGGTCTCGAGCAAGGCATCATGCGCTGCGGCGAGAAACTCAAGACTTATTACCCCTACCAATCCGACGACATCAATGAAATCCCCGACGAAATATCATACGAAAACAATTGAACGACAGAAGCTTACATTACTTCTCACACTCATCCTGCTTTTGTTCGCATCAACATCGAAGGCCCAATTGCCCTCGCCGCCCAACCCGCCGCGCTTGGTGAACGACTACACAGGCACCCTGACCGCCCACCAAATCGGCGTTTTGGAGCACAAGCTTGTGGCCTACAACGACAGCACCTCGACCCAATTCTTAGTCCTGTTGGTTGACGACCTTCAAGGCTACAGCATCGAGCAATACGCCACGGAAATCGGCCACAGCTGGGGCGTGGGACAGCAAGGCAAGAACAACGGTGCGGTCATTTTGGTGAAACCGAAGAAAGGCAGCGAAAACGGCAAGGTGACCATCAGCACGGGCTATGGCATCGAGGAATACGTCACTGATGCCACGGCCAAGCGCATCATCGAGAAGGAAATGATTCCCGCCTTCAAGGAAAACGACTACTATACGGGCATCGACAATGCCGTCAACGTGATGATGGACCTCTGCTCGGGCAAGTTCACGCAAGACGAATACGCAGGAGACGAGGACTTCCCTACTTGGCTTCTCGTCCTCTTCTTCATCGCGCTCATCATCATCTTCTCCAAGTTTTCCGACAACAACGGCCAGTCCTATTCCGGCGGCGGCACGCGCACCATCTGGATTCCAATGGGCGGATTCGGTGGTGGAGGCTTTAGTGGTGGGGGAAGCAGTGGTGGATTCGGAGGCTTCGGAGGAGGAGGCTTCGGCGGCGGCGGAGCCTCGGGAAGTTGGTAGTTATGGGGTATCGGCCAAGGCCGAGAAATCTATCAAAATCCAAATAGAAATTTTTCAAATAACAATAAACTGATTTTGAACAATTTTAAAATAGATTTTTGAATGATTTAACTGCGTTGAATACTGCGTATTTCTTGCGAAGCAATCGAAACAAATAACAAACAATAGAAAACATGTCAGACCCTATCATCGAACTCAAAAACGCATCTATTTTCCAAAGGGAGAACCTCGTCTTGGCCGACGTCAACCTGACGCTCAACAAGGGCGAATTCATCTACCTCATCGGGCGCACGGGAAGCGGAAAGTCTTCACTGCTAAAGACTTTGTATGGCGAGCTTCCCGCCCGCGACGGCTATTTCCATGTGGCCGGCTACGACCTCACCAAACTGAAACGAAAAGAAATCCCCTACCTGCGCCGCAAAATCGGCATCGTCTTCCAAGACTTCCAACTGCTTTTCGACCGCAACGTGGAGAGAAACCTCGAGTTCGTGCTGAAGGCCACGGGCTGGCGCGAGCCTGAAGAGATTTCCAAACGCATCCACGAGGTTCTGCTGATGGTCGGTCTGGCCGACAAGCGCAAGGTGATGCCCCATCGTCTCTCAGGCGGCGAGCAGCAAGGCGTCGCCATCGCCCGCGCCCTGCTCAACCACCCCGACGTCATCCTTGCCGACGAGCCTACCGGCAACCTTGACCCCGACACCACCCTTGAAGTGATGAAACTCCTGCGCCGCATCAGCGAGAATGGCCAAGCCGTGCTGATGGCCACGCACAACTACACACTCATGCAAAAATACCCTTCACGCATCGCTAACTGCAAGAATGGCACTGTGATTTGTTCCGAGATGGAGTGACTATCGAAAAACCGCCTCGATGATTTTTCGCGCATTAGCCTCATTGTCATAAAGTTGCCGCATTTGTACATCACGTTCCTCAATGTCATTTTCCGTGAAGTCCTCCTCCATCAGCCGCTTGATTTCTGCAATCATTTGCTTAGGTTCATCGGCCACGACACAAAGGCTTTCCAACGAAGTTCCCCTCACCATATCCTCGTTTACAATGCAAAAGCGCCCATTGTAGAGCGCATTCAACAGCTTCAGTTTCAACCCAGTAGGTTGGTTAGTCACCAAAATATTCACCTGTGCCTGCCTCAAGAGGTCAATCATCTCGGCATCGTCGGGATTGGCAATCAACGTTACATTGGAATGCTTTTCGACCAGTTTAACCAACTTTTCCGAGGGGTTCAGGCCGGCAATGACACAATGAAAATCCAATTCAACAAACACATTCTCTATCAGCCACTTGGCTGCGTCGTCGTTCTCCCTGACGGAAAGGTTGCCGTGATAGAGCACATAGTCGCCCCTACCCGTTTCCGAACACACCGAATCAGCTGAATTGAAGCCAGGCACAAGCGTCACACTACTATATTTCCCCGAAAAATAGTCCGCATCCTTTTGCGAGATGGCAAAAATGCCTGCTGCATTGCTCAAAATCGATTCATAACGCTTTAACTTCCATGACTCTGCAAGATAAAACAGGCGTTTCCACCAACATCTTTCCGATTTGCCCAAAGCCTTGTAATAATCGTGTTCCACATTGTGGGCACGAACAAACATCTTTCTGTTTATCAGATTTTTATCACTTAAAACAGCCGTAGTATGCAGCCCCTCGCAAAGAATCGGATAATCGTCTTCCAACAGATTTTTGACCAACTCATCAGACCGCCTCGAATTGACGATAAACGGCGTGAGACTCAACTGTTTGACAAAGGAAGTATCTCGTTTATAATACTTTACCTCATGGCAACGGTTCAAGATCTCCTGCTCGCCGCGACCGTACTCAAAACAATGCAAATGCACCTTGACGCCCGCCTCAGTAAGCGCCTTCACACGGTAGAAAACATCGATAACCCCTCCGTAATTCGCAGGATAAGGCACATCGAAAGAGATGATATGAAGGTGATTTTCAGTCATAATGGCGATAGATTTCAAGCAGTTTCTGCTCCTCGTTTTCCCAACACAATTCTTGGGCCGCAACAGCCAAATGTCGTTTCCATCCTTTATACCTTTCCTCATCAGAAAAAGCCTTGCGAATGGTAGTTGCGATGGTCTGCGGTTCGTGGTTTTCGATAAAAGTCCCTAAGTCGTAATGCCTTATAATCTTCTCAATCTCAGTCAGATGTGAGGCAACAATAGGGACATCGGCTTGGATGAAGTCGAAGAGTTTGTTGGGCAGGCTGAAGCGGTAGTTGAGGTTGGTGTCCTTGTCGAGGCAAAAGCCCAATTCGGCAAGTTGAGTGTAGGCCATCATCTTCTGGTAAGGCATCCTTGGGAAGAACCGCACACGGTCAGTAATTTGCAGTTGCTCAACCATTTGTTTCAAAACGGGCAACACATCTCCCCCACCGATGATCATCAGGAAACAGTCGTCCAAATATTGCATCGCTTGCACCAATTCTTCCGCCCCACGTTGAATGTTGATGCCCGAGCCTTGCAATATCAACAGGTGCTTGTCCGAGGGCAAGCCCAAGGCCGTTATGTCGCCCTTCGGAGGCATGGCTTTTCGTGACGGTATATTCCTGATTACATGACATTTGACTCCGTATTTCTCTCGAAACAAATCGGCAATCGAGTCGCAAACCGTGATCATTTCTGGCAACTTTGGCACCACAAAACCCTCTATGCATTTCCAAACACGTTGCACCCTTTGCCTCCCTACCAATTCCGGCGTCTCGGTGAAATACTCGTGGCTGTCGAAAACCATTTTGGAGCCTTTCAGACGAGAAATGAAATAATTGGGCAAAATGGTATCCAAATCATTGGAAAGCAAAAGATCGGCTCGATGAAAAAGTAAGAAGAAAAACAAACGGATGTTGTATTCGGCATAAAACAGCGGGCCTTTCTCGAAAAGGAGCTTCATGCGGTGTGAGGCGTATGGCCTTTCGTCCATCGGTGGGCTTTTGCGTTGTTTCCGCCCCACCAAAAGCACCTCATACCCAGCCTTTTGCAAAGCAAGACACGACTTGCTGACCCTTTGGTCCGTGACCAAGTCGTTGATCACCGATACGATGGCGCGTTTCATGGGGGCAAAGTTACAAAGTTTTCCTTGAAACGCTGTTTTTCTGTTTCTATTGTGTATTTTTGCCCCATGAAAACCAACGTCAATCTACAGCCCTACAACAGCTTCGGTTTCAACACCGTGGCGAAATACTTCATTGAAATCGATGACATTCAGCAACTTGAAGAATCGATTCGCTCAGACATTTTCAAAAACGAGCGGCATCTCATCCTCAGCGGCGGCAACAACGTGCTGTTCCAAAACGAGTTTTTCGACGGCCTCGTGGTTTTCATCAACACGAAAGGCATCGAAACGCTTCGTGAAGACGGCAACGAGATTGTTGTTCGCGCCCAAGCTGGCGAGAATTGGACTGATTTCGTGCGGTTTACGGTTGAAAGAGGCTGGCACGGATTGGAGAACCTCGCCCACATTCCTGGAAAGGTAGGGGCGGCACCCGTGCAGAACATCGGGGCATACGGCATGGAACTGAAAGACAGCTTCTTGCAATGCGAAGCCATCGAGATTTCAACAGGCGAAAAACGGATTTTTACGAAAAACGAATGCTGTTTCGGCTACCGCGAAAGCGTCTTCAAAAACGAACTGAAAGGGCAATACATCATCACTTCGGTGGACTTCCTGCTGCACAAACAAACAGAATTGAAATTAGATTACGGCAACATCAAGTCCTATTTGGAGCAAAACGGCATCGCAAGCCCCACCCTGCTCCAACTCCACGACGCCATTTGCGCCATCCGCGATGCGAAACTGCCCGACGTGAAGCAGATTGGAAGTGCCGGAAGTTTCTTCAAAAACCCCGTGATTAGCGCAGAACAGTTTGAAACACTGAAACTTGCTTATCCCGACATCCCACATTATGACGAACCGAGTGGCAAGGTGAAAGTGCCTGCAGGTTGGCTCATCGAACAAGCCGGTTGGAAAGGCTGGCGCGACGAACATGTGGGCGTGTATGAAAAGCAAGCACTCGTCCTTGTGCATTTCGGCGGTGGCTCTGGCAAGGAAATCGTCGAGCTCGCCAAAAAGATCCAACAATCGGTATTCGACAAGTTCGGAATCAGCATCGTTCCAGAAGTGAATTACATTTAAGCAACCCTTTTCCAAAAACCAACGCAAATCCTCAAAAAATTGCCCAAAACGCGATCAGGGAAAAGGATTATCCCTAATTTTGCAGTCTGAAAAAAGAACACTGCCTATGACTCCAGTTTTACCTGACATTTATTCACCCGAAGAAAAAGAAGAAATAGAGCGACGACACCGCGAGCTTATCGACGCTTGGCAAACGCGCAAGGAAACCCAAGACCTTGAAGCCGTCGAGAAAGCGTTCTACTTCGCCTGCGAAGCCCACAAGGACCAGCGCCGCCGCTCAGGCGAGCCTTACATCTACCACCCTATCGCCGTGGCGCACATTGCCGCGCACGACATCGGCTTGGGCCGCACATCCATCATCTGTGCCCTGCTGCACGACGTGGTGGAAGACACGCAATACACCCTCGATGACATCACCGAAATGTTCGGCGAGAAGGTGTCGCGCGTGGTGGATGGCCTCACCAAGTTCGACAAAATGGAAGGTGCCGAAAGCATGCAGGCCGAGAACTTCAAGAAAATCATCTCGTCGCTCAGCTACGACGTGCGCGTGGTGCTCATCAAGCTTAGCGACCGGCTCCACAACATGCGCACCTTGGACTCGATGCCCAAGCACAAACAACTGAAAATCGCCTCGGAGACTTCCTACATCTACGCGCCGCTCGCCTATCGTCTCGGACTTCACGCCATCAAGATCGAGCTGGAGGACCTGGCCCTGAAATACACCAACCCAACCATTTACGAAAACATCCGCAAGCGCAAGGACGAGGTGCGCGAGCAACGCTTGCACGAACTTCACGACTTCATCACCCCCGTCATGGCGGAATTGGAAAAGGCGGGCATCAAGGCCCGCGCCGAAATCAAGGAACGCTCAGTGAACTCGGTCTGGAAACGCATGATGGACAAGGAGTTGCCTTTCGAGGAGCTTTACGGTTCCTTCATCGTCCGTTTCATCGCCGACTGCCCCAAGGAAACGGAACGGCTGGAATGCTGGAAGGTTTACGCCCTGCTGACAAACTGCTACAGGCCCAACACCGCCAAGCTGAAGGACTGGATCTCGCTGCCGAAGTCGAACGGCTACGAATCGCTCCACGCCGTGGTGATGGGCAAGACCGGCAACTGGGTCGAAGTTCAAATCCGCAGCCAGCGCATGGAGGAAATCGCGGAGAAAGGCTTTGCCGCCTACTGGAAATACAAGACCGACGACGAGACGGAGAGCGGCTTCGACGAGTGGCTCAAGAAGGCTCAAGACCTCATCGGAAACGGTGGCGACAACGCTATCGAGTTTGTTGACAACTTCAAGCTCGACCTGTTTGCCGACGAGATTTTCGTCTTCACCCCCAAGGGCAAGATGATCCCGCTGCCCAAAGGCTCCACCGTGCTTGACTTCGCCTATAACATCCACTCCGAAATCGGCGACCACAGCATCGCGGCCAACGTCAACAGCCAATTGGACCAACTCGACCGCGTTCTGCGCACCGGCGACCGCGTGGAGGTCATCACCAGCGAGTCGCAGCACCCACAGGAAAAGTGGTTTGAGTTCCTTGCCACAGCCACGGCCAAGTCGCGCCTCAAGAGCGGCATCAAGGAATACCGCCGCACCTTCCGCGAGGCAGGCGAAAAGAAATACGAGGAAATCATGCGCAAGCTCGACCTCGAGGCCTCCAAAGCCAACCGCAACGTGGTGATGGCGAACGAGAAGCTCACCAGTTCCGTGGATTTCTACTACTTAGTGGCCACTGGCAAAATCGACGAGCGCATCATCCGCGAGGTGCTGAAGCCGCAAAGCGGCAGCAACAGTTTCGTGCGCTACATCACCTTCGGACTGCTTGGGGGCAACAGCAAAACCAAGGTCGAGGAAGCATCCATCAGCTCCTCGGGCGAATTCGACTTCAACGTGTCGTCGTGTTGCAACCCCATCCCTGGCGACGACGTCATCGCGTTCAGCTTCCCCAGCGAGCCGCTGCAGATTCACAGAAGCGATTGCCCCCGCGCCATCCAACTCTCGGCCCGACACGGCAACAACATCGTGAAGGCCAAATGGCAGCCCAAAAGCGAAATCGCCTTCCTCTCAGAGCTGAAAATCACGGCCTTAGATACGGCTGGCCTGCTCAACCGAATGACCAACCTGCTCTCCAACGAGATGAAACTCAACATGCATTCGCTTCACATGGAGTCCAAAAAAGACCTTGTGGAAGCCACGTTGTCCATCTATGTGCACAACACCAAGGAGTTGGACGACCTCATCACCAAGCTGAACCGCTTGAAGGACGTGCAAAAAGTAATCAGGAAAACCACTGCCGAAGGAAAATGACGCGTCATATTTAGAATTATTCTTAATTTTGCCCCGAATTAACCGCTCAAGGCATGAAAGAGACGATTGACAACACCTACCTGCCGGTCAAGAAACTGTTCACCGACTACCTCCAGCAACGCAAGCTGCGCAAGACGCCAGAACGCTTTGCCATCCTCAAGGAGATATACTCCAACAACGGACATTTCGACATCGACACGCTCTACAACCAGATGAAAGACAACAAGTACCTCGTCAGCCGCGCCACGCTCTACAACACCATCGAGCTTTTGCTCGACTGCGGATTGGTCATCAAGCACCAGTTCGGACACAACTGCGCCCAATACGAGCGCGCCTACAAGTTCCGCCAGCACGACCACTTCATCGACATGGAGACAGAGCAGGTGATGGAGTTCTGCGACCCGCGCCTGTTGGAAATCCAAAAGTCAATCGAGGAGCAGCTCGGCGTGGAAATCACGCATCATTCACTTATTTTTTACGGACACAAGAAAGTTTAGAGTTTAGAGTTGAGAGTTGTTGGTTATCTGTGTAATTCGCAGCGAAGCTGCAAAATTTGAAGCGGACTATCCGTAAAATCTGCGAAATCCGTAGTTAAAACAATCTCAAATCTGAAATTTGAAATCTAAAATATCAAATATCAAATATTGAATATGAACAAATTAGATATTCTTTTAGGCTTACAATGGGGTGATGAAGGCAAAGGCAAGGTGGTCGATGCCCTCACCCCGAACTACGACATCGTGGCCCGATTCCAAGGCGGCCCCAACGCAGGTCACACCATCGAGTTTTGCGGCAAGAAATTCGTGCTGCACAACATCCCTTCGGGCGTACTCACCCCAGGCTGCGTCAACGTCATCGGCAACGGCGTCATCATCGACCCGCATATATTAAAAGGTGAGATTGAAGGCCTGCGCGAAGCTGGCTTCGACCTGCGCGAAACCCTAAAAATCGCCAACCGCGCCCACTTGATCCTTCCCACCCACCGCGCCATGGACGCCGCCAACGAAAAGGCCTTGGGCAAGATGAAAGTCGGCACCACACTGAAAGGCATTGGCCCGACCTACACCGACAAGACCGCACGCAAAGGCCTGCGCATCGGCGACATTGCTTCTGCTGAGTTCAAGGAGCGGTACGACCGACTGAAACACAGCCACTTGCAACAAATCAAGAACCTCGAGTTCGACATGAACGAGCTTCGTTTGGATGGCATGACCTTCGCCGAATACGAAAAAGCATGGTTTGAGGGTATCGAATACCTGAAGCAATACCAGTTCATCGACAGCGAATACTACATCAACGAAGCCCTCGACGCAGGCAAGAAAGTGCTAGCCGAAGGTGCCCAAGGCTCCATGCTCGACGTGGACTTCGGCAGCTATCCTTTCGTCACCTCGTCGAATGTGATTGCGGCGGGTGTTTGCTCCGGCTTGGGCGTTGCGCCCAACCGCATCGGCAAGGTTTATGGCATCTTCAAGGCCTATTGCACCCGCGTGGGCACCGGCCCCTTCCCGACAGAACTGTTTGACGAAACGGGCGAAACCTTACGCCAGAACGGCCACGAATTCGGGGCCACCACTGGCCGTCCGCGACGTTGCGGTTGGCTCGACCTGCCTGCACTGAAGTATGCCGTCATGCTCAGCGGCGTCACCGACCTGATGATGATGAAATCCGACGTGATGGACGACTTCAAGACCTTGAAAGTCGCCACGGCATACCGCTACAACAACCAAGAAACCAAACACTTGCCTTTCGCAGCCTGCACCGAGACGATGGAACCCATTTATACCGAAATCCCAGGCTGGCAACAAAAAATCGAGGGAAAGATTCCAGAGAAATTGGAGGATTACATCCGCTTCATTGAGAACTACGTCGGCGTTCCTGTCAAGTTCGTTTCCTACGGCCCCGACCGGACGCAGAACGTTTGGCGATAGGTTTCCCCCACGCAGAAATCGCAGAATCTTGGGAAGCGCAAAGCGACGCTAAACTATTGTCCGACAGGTTCTGCGATTTCTGCGCATTCTGCACGAAACACTTAATCTGTTTCCTCCAAAAAGAAAACCTCCTCAACGGGCTTCCCAAACACCTTCGCCATCTTCAAGGCCAAGACTGTGGAAGGCACATACCGCCCTGATTCTATGGCATTTATCGACTGACGACTCACCCCTATAAGTTTGGCTAAATCTTCTTGCGTAAGGTCCATCTCGGCGCGGGCCACTTTCAAACGGTTCTTCATCGCTCGCCTCCTTTGTTGAACCGCAACAAGGCGATTTTGAACTTGACGATGAACAGTAGGAGGAAAACGAAAAACACCATATATGGAACATAAGTGTAAATGCTACCATAAATGGTTAAAGTGGCGAGAATGAACAAGGCGGCAGTGACGTAGGTCGCCCAAACCAGGCTTTGCTCGCGGAGATGATGCACAAACTCATCCTCAACCTTTTCCTTGGAAAAACCAATCAAAATCAAGCCGATGGTCAAAACAGAGAAAATAATAGTTAAAAGGCTCGAGGTACCCATGACGAAGAAACCCTCCTGCTTGGGTTCATCAGAAAGGAACTCGTAGGCTCCGTCGTAATACAAGGCGGGCATTTTCAAACGGAAATTCGGAAACCAGATTTGCTCCACCACAAACGCTGCCACCGCAACGATGGCCAGCACCCATCCAACCATTTGGAAACGATGGTGAAATAAATAGTTTTTCTTCATAACTTATTGATTTTTATTATTTTTCCAACAATTTCACCAAATCCGTCTCCAATTCTTCCTCCATGTCTTTGCTGAAGCCATGATGCACCTTCGCTATCTTCCCCTGGCGGTCAAGGAAAAACAAGGTCGGGAAAAGCCAAATCTGATAGGTCTGATAAAGCTCACGTTCGGAGAAAAGAATGGTGTAGGTAATGCCACGCTTGGCCAAGAAATTCTCCATCTCATCCTCCACAGGGTCGTCAATCGGGTCGATGCCGATCATGACGAAACCTTTGTCCTTGTATTTCTCGTGCAGGCTTTGCAAGATGGGCATGGCGGCACAGCACGGGGCGCACGACTTGTAGAAGAAATCGAGCAGCACGACTTTGCCCTTCAGGTCGGCGAGGCGGACAGTGTCGCCCGCGAGCGTGGGCAGCGACCAATCCGGCGCGGGCGAGCCTTCGGGAAGCGGGTCGGGTTCCTTGTAGGGTTCATAGTCTTTCAGCGTCACTTCGGCGGGAATGGATTCCAAGGTCAACTGGGATTCATCCACTATCGGGCTGAAATCCAGCAGCTTGAACTCCTCGTATTGATACATGGTATCCTGCTGCTCCAAGATGTCAAAAGCAATCGTGTATTGCACCGGCAGATAGTCCTTCTTGTCAATCCACAGGTTGATTTCGTAGCGGAGGGTCTGCATCCCGAAAATGGTGTCGGGTTCGTCATCCACCGGGCCAAGAATATCGACCAAGTAGCATGGTTTCCCATCCAATTTGGTCTCAGAAAGGGAGTAGGTATAGTCTTTGTCGAAAATGTTCTCGTCGTCCAAATCCGCATTGGTGCGCAAGGGATAACTGCTCTTGTTGGCCAAAGGCGTGTAGAACGTGCGGTTGTGTCGCCCTGCAATAATGTCTTTAGCCCACAAGTCGCACGGCATCAGCGTTCCAGTGCTGTCATCGAAGGAGGCATAGTCGTTTCCCGTGTAGAGGAAATGGTAAGACCATCCTGAATCCCACGACTCATTGTCTGAATCCCACGACTCCTCGAAAGCGTTGAATGCCTTGCCGTAAATCGTGTCGTCCGGCAGTTTCTTGAAGTCACAGGTATAGCGGTTCAAGGTTGTGTCGTTGCCCGACATCCATTTCATCTTCAGCGTCATTTCGTAATGCCCTTCTTGGATGGACTGGCATTTCTGGTAAGACTTCCGAAGGACGTCTTCGGCGGTGGGCTGGCTGTTGCAGCCCGCAAGCATGACCGCGACGGCGACCCATGCCAAAACAGTTTTGATTGAATGTTTCATTTTGCTTTTATTTAAAGTTTGACACTGCAAAAGTAAAGCAAACTTTCCAATTGGACAAATTAATCTGTCATTTTTTTGACTTTTTTTTCAGCGATCCCGTTTCAACAAATGGACAGGCCTGTTTGCGCACTGGGTATTGGCTCTCGTTGATGCAGGCAGTGCCCCCTAGCCTTGATTTGAGGAAGATACGCTTTCCATGAAAAACAACGTGCGGGAAAGGAAATTTGAGGGCAAATGAACGCATGACCGAAAAAAATAGAAGGATATTTTCTATTTTTGCCAAACCAAAACAAAGCGAGCGGCATGTTCAAGAAAATCCTAAATACCTTCGGAACAAAAATCGCGGCGGCAGCGCTCAACTTCCTCATCGCCATCATCATCTCGCAGACGCTTGGGGACGAAGGCAAGGGTACGCAAGCCCTGCTGTTGACCACCATCACGTTCATCCTCATCTTCTCCGAGATCGTATGCGGTGCCAGCATCATCTACCTCGCGCCGCGCCATTCGTTCAAGAAGATTTGGGTGGCCTCCACGCTGTGGTCCGCACTCATCGCCGTGTTGATGGGCTTCGGCATCCTGTGGTTCTACCCGAAGCTCGCGCCCGACTTGGTCTTCCACGTGGCCATGCTGTCGTTCGTCACCTCGCTCAGCAACATCAACTTCCGCTTCCTCGTCGGCAAGGAGGAAATCAAGAAAGCCAACTACAACACCCTGCTACAGCCCGTGCTTTTGGTGCTTACCTTGGTGGTGTATTATATCATCTTAAAACGAACCGACATCTACGGCTACATCATCGGCCTCTATGCCGCCTACGGTGGCACGTTCCTCTTGGGCATATGGATGTTGCGCAAGGAATACGCCGCCATGCTGCGCGACAAGGACAGCAACTATTCAGAGGTGCTGCGCGACCTGTTCAAATACGGCTTTCTCAACCAGACCGGCCACTTCGTGCAGTTCTTCAACCTGCGGCTGAGCTACTATCTTTTGGACAGGTTCATCAACGTGGGGCGCGTGGGCGTGTATTCCAATGCCCTGTCGCTCGCCGAAGCCATCTGGATCGTCAGCAATAGCATCGCCTTGGTGCAATATGCCCGCATCGCCAACACCGACGACCGCCAATACGCCCAAAAACTCACCCTTGACCTAGCCAAAATCTGCCTTTTGGTCTCGGCGATCGCACTCGTTGTGCTCTGCCTGCTGCCCGCCGAGTTTTACGTTTTCGTCTTCGGAAAGGACTTCGGCGAGATGGCGCACCTCATCCGCATCCTCGCGCCAGGCGTGCTTTTCTACTGCGTTTTCCTCATCCTCGGACACTATTATTCGGGCATCGGGCGTTATCAGATGAACACCTTCGCTGCCTTGTGCGGGTTGGTCGTCACCTTCGTCTGCGGCTTCACGCTGATACCACGCTACGACGTCGTTGGAGCGGCCATCACCTCGGCGGTGTCATACACCGTGAACGCCATTTTCCTGTTCGTCTTCTTCCTCAAGGAGTCGCGCTTCAAGGGCAAGGACTTCATCTTGAGAAAGAACGAAATACAGAGCTACATCGCGGAACTAAAACAACAGTTTTTGAAACAACCTACTGAAAATGAACAAACTGAATAAGCTTTTCAAAGCCATCGGACGCATCGCAAGGCATCCTTACCTGCTCAACCTCGTTTTGCAAGACGAGAGCAGCAACAAGGAGGAAGTCATCAAGAAATACGACCTCAAAGACGGCCTTCCGCTATTGGAAATCAACGAGTTGTTCCCCGACTTCCACGAGATTGCCAAGCCATACGCCTACCTTTCGGGGGCCACCATGCCTATCGACATCGCCTTGATGCGTGCCTTGGCCAAGAAATACGCGGTGAAGGACTACTTCGAAATCGGCACCTGGCGCGGCGAGAGCGTGGCCAACTTGGCCGATGTGGCCGAGCATTGCGTCACCTTCAACCTGCCGAAAGAGGAGATTATCAAGCTGACCAATAATCAGTTATACGCCGACTTGCACAGCTTCTTCAGCAAGGATTTGCCCAATGTCGAACAACTCTACGGCGACTCCCAAACCTTCGACTTCGGCCCACATTATGGCAAGTACGACATGGTCTTCATCGACGGCGACCACCATTACGAGAGCGTGAAGAAAGACACCGAGACCGCCTTCAAGCTGCTGAACGGCGAGCGAAGCATCATCGTTTGGCACGACTACGGCCTAGACCCCGAGACCATCCGCTGGGACGTGATGGGAGCCATCCTCGACGGTGCGCCTGCCGAAAGTCGCAAGCATATCTACCACGTTTCCAATACCTTGTGCGCGGTATATCTGCCTGAGGACTTCACTACACACAATCTCGTGCCTTACGAAACGCCTCGGAAATACTTTGAAATTGATATTAAGACACACAAAATAGAATAAACTTAGGTCTGGACTGCTTCGTGCTTTTTTAATCCCCCACCCTGCGGGCACCCCCTTAAAAGGGGGAAACGCGAAGCGACAAGAAGCAAAGCCCTGAAAGGGCGACAAGATGTCAACGGGCGATTTCAATCCCCGCTAACTAAACAACTAACAACTACAAACTGCCAACTAATGAACATCCTGCACCTCCTAAGCTGGTTCCCCACGCCCGACGACCCCACCCTGGGCAACTTCTGCGTCCGAATGATCGACGCACTGCCCGAGGAATGTCATTCCGTCATCCTCTCCGTCTGCGATGGCAAGGACATGACGCAATCCCTTGAGGTCAAGGAGATTGAAGGCGCACACCACACCCATGTGCAGATCTATATCCGTCCGCCGAAAATCAATGCCATCCGAAAACTCAAGATGCTGCGGATGTACCAATACGGCCTGAAGTACATCAAAAAGCGTTTTTTCGAGCCTGATTTGGTGCATCTGCATGTGGCTTATCCGCTTGGGCAAGTGGCTTTGTTGTGGAAGAAACTCTATGGCTACAAATATGTCTTGACCGAGCATTGGACAATATATCAACCTCAGAACAAGGACGTTTTAGTGGGGAAATTGAAGCGGAAAATCGTCAAAATTGCCAACAACGCCTCACTCATCATGCCCGTCAGCCTCGACTTGCAACGCTGCATGGAAGGGCACGGCGTAAAGAACCGTTTCAAGGTGATTTACAATCTGGTGAATACGGACATGTTCCGTTTGGGCGAAGGCAAAGCGAAACAAAAGAAACACATCCTACACATCTCCACCCTGCGCGATGAAGCCAAGAATTTCAGCGGTATCCTTCGTGTTATCGAAAGGCTAAGACAGCAACGCGACGACTTCGAGTTACACGTCATCCACGACTACGAAGCCACTGAATTCAAGGCCTTTGTGAAAAAGCACCATTTGGAGGACTGCGTCATATTCCACGGCAAGAAGACCTCTGCCGAAGTCGCCGAAGCATACCAAAACGCCGACTTCTTCGTGCTGTTCTCCAACTTCGAGAACCTGCCTTGCGTCATCGTGGAGGCTTTTGCGAGCGGAGTGCCGGTTTTGAGCACTTCCGTCGGTGGCATTGCCGAAATCGTCTCGCCTGAGCGCGGCATCCTCATCCCGCAAGGCGACGAAAACGCGCTATGGCAAGGCATGAACCAGTTGCTCGACCATAGTAACGAATACGACCGCGAGGCCATTCGCGACTACGCCATAAAGTCATTTGCCTCCCAAAACATTGGACGGCAAATACTTGAAGCCTATAAACCGATGATAGAATAACCTTATTCTTCTCGTCCCACGGCATTCTTCATGATGCCGATTTTGGAGCCTTCGATGAAATTGAGGATGAAATCGCGATCTTCCGAAACGGGGAGGTGTTCGCGGATATAATCCATCGACTGGCTGATGTTCATGCCCACGCTATAAATCACGCGATACACATCCTGAATGGCGTTGATGCGATCGCGCGAAAAGCCGCGACGCATCAGTCCGATGGAATTGACTCCGGCATAGCACACCGGATGACCCGGCCCCGTCTTCACAAACGGCGGAATGTCCTTATTCACCAACGCTCCGCCCGAAATCATCACATGCGCCCCAATGCGACAAAACTGGCTCACCGCCGCCAAACCGCCGAAAATAGCCCAGTCATCGACGGCAATGTGGCCTGCCAAAGTGGCTGCATTGGCCATGATGACATGGTCGCCGAGGACGCAATCGTGCGCCACATGGGTGAAGGCCATCAGCAGGCATTCCTTGCCCACCACGGTCTTGCCGGAGGCCGCCGTGCCTTTGTTGACCGTTGCCGACTCGCGCACCGTCGTGCCGTCGCCGATAAAGCAATAGGTGGTCTCACCTTGATATTTTAAATCTTGGGGTATAGCCGAAATCACGGCGCCTGGGAAAATCTTGCAGTTCCTGCCAATGCGAGCACCGTCCATGACGGTCACATTAGGGCCAATCCAAGTGCCAGACCCGATTTCCACATCCTCGCCAATCCAAGCAAACGGTTCGATTTTCACGTCATCCGCAATGCGGGCGTTGGGATGGATGTAGGCTAAGTTCATAGTTGATAGTTTGCAGTTTCCGGTTTTTCAGTCCGATGTCTCGCGTCACGAAGTCCCGCATCGCGTGTCTAATATAATAAGGTGTGCTTGATCTTCCTTGCGAAAGAAGTGTTGGAGAAGTGTCCAGGCTTCATCGCCGTCACCTTGCCCTTGATGGGACGTCCGACCAAAGTCAAGTCGCCGATGACATCCAAAAGCTTGTGGCGGGCGGGCTCATTGTCGAAATAGAGTTCCACGTTGTTCAGGATGCCGCCTTCCTTCACCGTGACTTTCGGCTTCTTGAAGAAAGCGGCGATATGGTCGAGTTCCTCTGCTGAAACGTTTCGGTTGACGAACACGATGGCATTGGTCAGGTCGCCTCCCTTGATAAGATTGCGGCTGATGAGCGTCTCAAGTTCGTGAAGGAAAACGAAGGTGCGGCACGGCGCAATCTCGTTTTCGAAGTCATTCAGGTCGTGCAATGAAGCGTGTTGCTCGTCCAAGACCCTCGTGTTGTACTTCACCTTCACGTCGATTTCGAAGTGGTCGCAAGGTTCAATCCTCAATTCGATGCCCAAAACTTCGTTTCGATAGGAAATCGGCTCCTCGATGACGAGATAATTGCGAGGGGCATTCTGTTCGACAATACCCGCCTGATGAATGGCCTCGACGAAAAACTTTCCGCTGCCGTCCATGATGGGAGTCTCTTCCACATCAATGTCAATCAGAACGTTATCGATTCCCATGCCTCGCAAAGAGGCCAACACATGCTCGACGGTAAATATCTTCACACCACCTTTGCCGAGGGTTGTGCCACGGGCTGTGTCGATGACGTTGTCGACATCTGCTTCAATAATAGGCTGATTTTCAAGGTCGATTCTACGAAAACGGATTCCTGAATTTATCGGAGCCGGGTTAAAGGTGAGCGTTCCGCACTGACGCGTGTGCAACCCTGCACCTTTGACACTGACTTTATTTTTGAGCGTACATTGTTTCTCCATAAAAAACTCATATTCGTGGATAACTTTCCACAAAAAAACGTGCAAAGATAGGAATTATTCTATTACGTGCAAAAAAAACTTCAGTAGGCTCGCTTTTAGGCGTTTTTGTCCTTCAATGCTGCCAGCTCCTTTTCAAGTTTTTCGAGCTTACGCGCCATCTCGTCGATATGGCGGAAACGGGCGTTGGAGACCAGATACTGGCGCAAGGGCTGAATCGGAGTACCCATAAATCGCTGGTTTTCTTCCTTGATGCTGCCCATGATGCCACTCTGTCCGCCAAACTGCGACCCGTCGGCGATGCTGATATGGCCCACGAAGCCCGACTGTCCGCCAATCACGCAATTCTTGCCGATATGCGTCGAGCCGCTCACGCCCACCTGAGCCGCCATGGCGGTGTTCTCGCCCACCTCCACGTTATGCGCCAAATGCACCAAATTGTCGATTTTCACGCCCTTATGGACGCGCGTCGAGCCCATCGTGGAGCGGTCGATGGTCGTGTTAGCCCCGATTTCCACGTTATCCTCGACGACCACATTACCCACCTGCGGAATCTTCTCGTAATGCCCATCGGGCTGCGGCGCGAAGCCGAAACCATCCGCGCCGAGCACCACGCCCGCATGAAGGATGCAGTTTTTACCGACAACCGTGTTTCGATAAAGCTTTACGCCTGGATACAAGGTCGTGTTGTCGCCGATGACACAGCCGTCTCCGACGTAAACTTGCGGATAAAGCTTCACGTTGTTCCCGATTTTGGCATGTTCGCCCACGAAGGCGAACTCGCCAAGATACAGGTTTTCACCACATTGCGCCGTTTTTGAAACGAAAGCCAAGGACGAAACGCCCTGCTTGTTTTGGCTCATCTGGTCGTAAAAAGCCAGCAACTTGGCAAACGAGGCGTAGGCATCCGGCACACGAATCAGCGTGGCTCGGATGGGTGCAGTGGCTTCGAAATCGTCGTTCACGATGACCACGGACGACTGGGTTTCATAAATGTAGTGCGTGTATTTCGGATTGGCTAAGAAGCTCAACATTCCGGGAGCGCCTTCCTCGATTTTGGCCACATTCCAGACTTCGGCGTTGGGGTTGCCTTCCACCCGGCCTTCGAGCAGCTCTGCGATTTGCGTAGCGGTGAATTTCATTGTTTAGGTTTGGGGTATAACGGAAAAATGTAGGGTTTATTATTTGACGCGAGACGCGGGACTTCGAGACGCGGGACTTGGGGGATTGTCCCGAGTCTCGTGTCCCGAAGTCTCGTGTCCTTAGAGCAATCTCTCAAAATCGCGTTTCAAGACGGCAACGGCCTGCTCGACCATAGGATTGGGCAAGGCCACGAGGCTCTGCGCGAGGATAGCGATGTCCTCCTCGTCCTTCAACTGTTCAAAAGTCGTATTAATTTGGTTGACAAGCTCTTCCTTAGCGTTCACAACGGCAGTCCAAGTGGCATTGGAGACATAAAGCTGTTGGGCAAGGTTATGCTCAAACTCCTCGCGCACGTTCTGAATCAGTTGCAGATGGAACGCGCCCTTCTCCATGCCTGGCACATAGACGCGCTTCACCAGTTGCGGCAGTTGGGCTCTTTCGAGATAGAGCAGGAAACGCTCGTAGGCTTGCACCTTCAGCGGCATGATGATTTTCAAGGCTTGCACCTTCAGTTCCATTTTGCTTCCGTTGCGGAGTTCGGCATCTTTCATCCTAATCAGTCGGGACAAAAGTATCATAGCGGCGACCATCAGCAGCAGCCCCGCGCCCATCAGTGAATAGATAATCCAGGTGTTCATTGTTCGTTTGAATTTTGCGGCAAAGGTACGGGTTTTTCGCTGAAGCGCAAAATCCTTAAAAGACAAATCTACAGTTGCCAAAACATAATAAAAAAAGACTTACCCTAAGCGCGCTGTTCTTGCGGGAAGCGGGGTAAGTTTGTTGCTGCAAAAATAGGCATTTTTCTTTATACAGAAACGTTTTTTACGATTTTTTCTCTCGCGAGGCAACAAAATCGTTCCCATCGAAGTAAAGTCGTCGGGCTATAAAACCCACAAATCCTTGGACGAGTTCTGCAAGAAATATCCTTCGCGCATCGGGGAGCGCATTCTGCTTTATACCAAGGACTATCAAAAAGACGAGGTTGTTACTTGCTTGCCGGTGTATTATGTGGGGCATTTGTAAGGTCTTTGGTTAAAAAAGAAAAAAGTTGTACTTTTGTCGCCAACAAAAAACAATGCAACCATGCAAGATGATTCTAAACAAGGCTATGTGTATATCCTAACCAATCCAAGTTTCAAAGAAGATTGGGTTAAGATTGGGAAGAGTTCGCGTCCAGTTGATGTGCGGTCGAAGGAATTGGATAATACGGCAGTTCCATTGCCATTTGAGATTTTTGCGACCATGAAAACTTGCAAATATAATGAGGTAGAGAAATTGGTTCATAAAACTATTGACCGCTTGACTGATTTGCGAATCAGGCAGAATCGCGAGTTCTTCAATGTTGCTCCACAGGTGGCACTTGATATTTTCAATGATATTGCCATGACGGTTGATGACGCAGAAGTGATTCTTTATGAGGACAATCAACCCATCCAAAAACGAGACGCAAAAACGTCTGATGGTGAGACCCATAAAAAAATGAGGCCGCGCTTTAAATTTAACATGGTGAACATCCCAATTGGTGCAATTCTGACGTTTATTCCTACGGGAATAAAAGTGAAGGTCGCTGGTGACGACCAAATCGAATACGAAGGGCGAATTTACAAATTATCTCCATTTGTGGGGACATTTATGCCTGTTGAAAAGCGAAACACTTCCGGTGCCTATCAAGGTGCCAAATTTTTCAGTTACAACGGGAAAGTATTGGATGATTTGAGAACCGAGATGGAAAAAGCAAAATCCTCTTATGATGGATAATTGATCTCCGGCACAATCAACGCTCCTTCATCCCGCACGAAATCCCGTTGATAGAACATGCAATAGTAAACAGGCAGATAGGTGATGCCGTTTTTCATGTAAATTTCTCGCTCGTTGCTCAGCACCACGGCATTTTGGATGTGGTAGTCGGGCGTGTTTATGAAATTGTTCAAGGCACTGTGCACGGTGTAGTCCTTGCCCGACTTCACCTCAATGGGCAACACGGTCAGGTGCTCGTAGTCGTCAATCAGATAGTCCACCTCGCCCTTCTGCTTGTTGTCGTAATAATGCAGCGCAAAGCCGTGGGCATGAAGCTCTTGCGCCACCGCCGTTTCATACACCGAGCCGAGATTGATGCTGCGCTCGTCGCGCAGCACGGCATTGATGTTGAGGCCATACAAAAGGTTGGTCAGCAACCCAACATCGTTCATGTAGAGTTTGAGCAGGTTCTTGCTCTCCGATTCCAGCAGCAGAAACCTCGGGTTGCTAACGGCTTGCACGCCAAGGGCAATGCCCGAGTTGGTCAGATACTCGAACTCGTCGGCATAGTCGTTGAACTGCTTGTGCTTGGCGGTCTCTTCGATGCGCTTCACGATGATTCGCTTCTTCTTGTTCTCCATGTAGGAAGGAATCATGTCGTAAATCTTCCGAATGAGCAGTTTCTTCTCCGCGTCGTATTGCGAGGCATCGATTCTGTATAAGTTGTGAATGTCGCGATGCACCTTCCTCACCTGCGCCATATTCCTGTTTTCCAAGAACTTGTTGATGGCTTCGGGCAGCCCGCCGACCAACAAATAGAGTTTGAACTGCTGCAACATGTAGTTGTGCAAGGATTCATTCAGCGATTCTCCCGCGAGAAACTTTTCCTTTATCCCGTCAATGGTTTCCTGTCCGCAACCCATGGCAAGCAAAAACTCTTCAAAATCAAGCGGATATATTTCTTCTATTGAAATGCTTCCTATAGGAACGGAGGCGGTCTGCGTCAAGGCCACGCCCAACTGCAAACCGCTGGCCACGTAGGTGTAGCGCCCCTCTTGGTTCAGAAACTTCAACATGGTCATCAGGTGTGGATAACTTTGGATTTCGTCCAAAAAAACCAAGGTGTTTTCCTTGGTGCCGAGGCGATTGCCCGCAATGACACCCAATTGGATATAGAAATCGCTTGTGCTTCTCACGGTGGCGAAGATTCCGCGGCTTTCCTTGTCTTCCTTGAGGTTGATTTCGACGTAGTTCTTGAACAGTTTCTTGCCGACATACCGGATGAGATACGACTTGCCAATCTGTCGGGCGCCGTTCACCAAAAGGATCTTGTTCGGCTCGCTGCGAAAGAACTCTTCGATGCGATTTTCGAACTTCCTGTACAGCATAATTCTTCAATTTTGCCGCAAAAATATAAAAATCAATCCATTCCCACAAGAAAAAGGGACTTTTTCCATAAACATATGGGTCAAAAACGGGACTTTTTCCGATTTTGGTTTTGTGGTTTGCGACAATTTTACCGTCTTTCTGCCCACCTTATCAAAAAAAGGCCTAATTTTGCACATTATTAAAGAAACAAATCTAACCAAATCAAAAACAAATGGGATACAAGCACGCAGGTACCACAACATGGATTGCTTCGCTTATCGCTCGCAAATCTAAAGATTCGACGATACAAAGTGAGTCAATGACGCAAAGCGACGACAATCCATGTCTCGAAGTCCCGAAGTCTCGCGTCCCTTAGTCAAACAACACATCATGAGCGAAATCATCCTTTCCAACAGAGTTTTGAACATGGCCGAGTCAGCAACGCTCGCCATGACCAACAAGAGCCGCGAACTGAAGGCCCAAGGCATCGACGTCATCAGCCTGAGCATCGGCGAACCCGACTTCAACACGCCCGAATCGGCCAAGCAAGCCGGTATAGACGCCATCAACGCCAACGACACGCACTACCCGCCCGTGCCCGGCACACCCGCACTGCGCAAGGCCATCGCCAACAAACTGAAACGCGACAACGGCCTCGACTACAAGGAGACCGACATTCTCGTCTCAAACGGCGCCAAGCAAGCCATCAACAATGTGCTGCTGGCCATCGTCAACGACGGCGACGAAGTCATCATCCCCGCCCCGTTCTGGGTGTCGTATCCAGAAATGGTGAAGTTGGCCGGCGGCGTGCCCGTCATCGTCAAGAGCGACTTCGAGCACGACTTCAAGATTACCGCCGAGCAACTCGAAAAGGCCATCACGCCCAAGACCAAGGCCCTGATGCTCAACACGCCCTGCAACCCCAGCGGCAGCGTGTTCACCAAGGCCGAACTGACTGCCATCGCCGAGGTGCTGCGCAAATACCCGAACATCATCATCATCTCCGACGAGATCTATGAGTTCATCCAATACGAGCAGAAACACGAGAGCATGGGCCAGTTCGACTTCCTGAAAGACCGCCTCGTCCTCGTCAACGGCGTGGCCAAGGGCTATGCCATGACGGGCTGGCGCATCGGCTACATCGCCGCGCCGCAGGCCATCATCAAGGCGACCAACAAGATCCAAGGCCAAATCACCTCCGGCATCTGCACCATCGCGCAAGCCGCCGCCGCCAAGGCCATGGAACTCAGCCCCGAGAACTCAACGGAGATCCAAGAGATGCTGAAGGCCTTCCGCCACCGCCGCGACACCTTCGTGAAGCTGCTGAACGAAATCCCGGGCGTGAAGTGCAACACCCCTGCCGGCGCGTTCTACGTGTTCCCCGAGGTGAAGTCGTACTATGGCAAAACCGACGGCGAGACCACCATCAAGGGTAGCGACGACCTCTGCATGTGGCTGCTCTACAACGCGCATGTGGCTTGCGTGGCCGGCAATGCCTTCGGCAACGACGACTGCATCCGCCTTTCGTATGCCACCAGCGAAGACAAACTCATCGAAGCCGTGAAGCGCATCAAGGCCGCATTGACCAAGTTACATTGATTAAAAGAATGCTGAATTATGAATGCAGAATGCTGAATGAGCAAAAGCCCTGCATTCAGCATTCAGCATTCTGCATTCTGCATTAAAGCCTCACCATCATGATCATCCTTTCCACTGAGCCTATCCTCCCCATCTTCAACCAAGCCATCGCCGACTACCACAAGCACGACGACGTGGACCATCCGTGCGAAAACCCTTACGAGAAACTGACCATCGAATGGTACCTATATAATAAGGTGTGGATCGACACGGTGCAGTGGCACCTTGAGGATCTCATCCGCGACCCGAACATCGACCCAGTGGATGCCTTGGCACTGAAACGCCGCATCGACAAGTCGAACCAAGACAGGACCGACATCGTGGAGATGATTGACGGGTATTATCAACTGCTTTTCCAAAAAGTGGAGCCGCAGCCCAACGCCACGCTCAACACGGAAAGTCCCGCTTGGGCTATCGATAGGCTTTCCATCCTTCAACTGAAGATTTACCACATGAAGGCGGAAGTGGAACGCGCCGATGTCAGCGAGGAGCACAAGGCCAAATGCCAAGCCAAATTGGACGTGCTTTTGGAGCAGAACACCGACCTCTGCACCGCCATCGACCAGCTGATGGAATGCTACAAAACCGGCGAAAAAGTGATGAAGGTCTATAAGCAGATGAAGATGTACAACGACCCTGCATTGAATCCGGTGCTTTACGGGCAAAAATGAAGAAGCTCCTCGTCATACGGTTCTCAGCCTTGGGCGACATCGCCATGACAGTGCCTGTCGTCCATGATTTGGCTGTGCAATACCCTGATTTGGAGATTACTATGCTCAGCCGTGAGATGGCGAGGCCGTTGTTTGAGCAATTGCCCCAAAACATCCATTTCCTCGCAGCAGATTTGAAAGGGCGTCACAGAGGCATATTCGGCTTGAAACGTTTGTGGGACGATTTTCACATTGGAGATTTCGACCATATCGCAGATTTCCACGATGTTTTGCGCAGCCAATATCTAAGGCTAAACTGCCGACTGTCGGGACAAAAAGTCGCCAAAATCGACAAAGGACGCAAAGGCAAGAAGGCCTTGACACGACAGAAAAACAAGGTTTTCGAACAGCAGGCCACCTCGTTTGAGCGTTATGCCAAAGTGTTGGAGCAGTTGGGGTTCCCCGTCAAGCCGCAATTTGTGAAGCTCGATTATTCTGCTTTTCGTGAGAGACTGAAGCCCGAAAACGAGACTTGGATTGGCATTGCGCCGTTTGCCAAGCATCCCGCCAAGGTCTATCCTTTGGAGAAGATGGAGGAAGTCATCAAGGCATTGAGCAAAAGGGAAAACACCAGCATTTTCCTTTTTGGCGGCGGCGAGGAGGAAAAACGGGAAATCGCGAAACTCTGCGCCAAATATCCGAATGTACAAGCCGTTCAAAGCCAGCAAGGCTTGAAAGGCGAACTCGCCCTAATGGGCCAGCTCGACGTGATGCTTTCGATGGACTCCGCCAACATGCACTTGGCCTCGTTGGTCGGCACACGGGTGGTCTCCATTTGGGGCGGCACACATCCTTACGCGGGCTTCTTAGGCTGGAACCAAAACCCAAGCGATTGCATCCAACTCGACTTGCCCTGCCGACCGTGTTCGGTTTACGGCAACAAACCCTGTTTCCGTGGCGATTATGCCTGCCTGAACGGCATTGAATCAGAGGAAACACTAACTAAACTATTGGAATCATGAACATCACAACGAACTAAATACTAACCACTTAAATTCATCAAGACAAATGAAAAAAGCATTTTTAATCCTGATCGCTGTCCTCGCATTTAGCAGTGGCGTTTTCGCCCAAAGACACAGCACTCCTTATGCTGGCATTGGCGTGGCTACCAACTTCAGAAGTGCCGAGGAAGGCAGGACGGGACCAGCCCTCACCGCCGGCTTCCGCAACTATAACCGCTATTCTTTCATCTCGTTAGGCTTAGGGGCTGAGGCTTTCGGCTATGTCATCCCTTCCCAGCGGACCACCGTGGGCATATTCGGCATTCCTGAGATTGGAGTCGCCATCGGCCCCAGCATCTTCAAGGTCTATCCCCACTCCGGATTCATGCTAGGCTATGACAGCATCAACGACGTCTTCGCATGGGGCGGCAAGGAAGGTCTCGCCTTCGAGTTTGGCCGCCATGTGACCATCGACTTCTCGACTTACGTACCTCGGTACAATTTCCATGAGGCCATATACGCCGTCAACTTCATCTGGCGTTTCTTCTAATCATAAACCAAACGAAATCGTCGCTGGACTGCCATGATTGTGGCAGTCCTGACTGTTTTTGTACTTTTGTAGCCACGATTTAAACAACAAACCATGTCACCCATCGCCTCCATGTTCGACCGTATCTCGCCGAAATACGACGCACTCAACCACCTTCTTTCGCTTGACATGGATAAAGTGTGGCGACAGAGAACCGCCCGCGAAGTCGCAAAGCGCCACCCCAAAACCATCCTTGACCTCGCCACCGGCACCGCTGACTTGGCCATCTCTTTGGCAAAGCACAATCCGCAGGCACACATTATCGGGATGGACTTTTCTGAACGGATGTTAGAGATTGGCAAGGCCAAAATCGCGAAGCAAGGCCTGGGGAACCAGATAGAATTGCTTTGGGGCGACGCGGCCAACCTTCCTTTCGAGGACAGTCGTTTCGATGCCATTACGGTGGCCTTTGGCGTGCGGAATTTTGAGTATTTGGAACAAGGTCTAATCGAGATCCATCGTGTGCTGAAGCCAAGTCGTCAGGTCTTCATCTTGGAATTCTCAATGCCAGAAAAGTTCCTTATTAAGCAAGTTTATCGTTTGTATTTCAAGCAATTACTTCCAAAAATCGGAGAATTGGTTTCTAAAGATGGCAACGCTTACGCTTATCTTCCGCAGTCGGTGGAACGTTTCCCCAAGCCGAAGGAATTTATGAAGACGCTCAGCCACAATGGCCTAGTGGGTTGTACGGCACACAGCATAAGCCTTGGCATTGCCACACTTTATTCGGCGACAAAAACGTGACGCTTCCTTATTTTTGATATTTTTGCAGCTGTTTCCACGCAATAAAAGCGGACATATTTCGTTTATCTGACAACAAAATGCACAACATCTTGAAAAAGGCACTAAAAGCACTTATTATTACATTGTTTATCAGCGCAATAGCCATTCCGGCGCAAGCGCAAAGAAGAACCGTCCACTATTTGGCCAACTACGAAAACGAGCCGTATCATTTCGGTTTTCTGCTGGCATATAACCAGATGATGTACACCATCAAGACCGTCGACGGCTATCAGAACATCGCCTTGCCTGCCAGCTCATGGCCAGGCACGGTACCCTTCAACATCGCCAACACGCAGAGCCTCTATGTCTATAACATCGAGACGAAGCAAACCCCAGGCTTCACTGTCGGCATCCTTGGCAGCAAGCGGCTTGGGCGTTATTTCGACCTGCGATTCATCCCCACTTTGAGTTTCAGCGATAGACAGTTGAAGTACGACATCGTCGTCTTAGACAAGCAAGGAAACCAAGAAATGAAACACTTGGAAAAAGCCATTTTCACGACTTTCGTGGAATTCCCGCTCAACATCAAGTACCGGTCGAAACGCTACAACAATATCGGTGCGTACATTTTTGGCGGTATCAACCCAAAGCTCGACCTCGCCTCGCAGAAGAAAAACACCATCTATCTCCTTGACGAGACCGGAGAGCCCATCACGGACGAAAATGGAAACCCCATTTCGACCATCAACAATCTCGTCACAAAACGCTTCGACGTAGCTGGCGAATTAGGCATCGGATTCGACATCTACAACCAGTGGTTCAGGCTAGGCATTGAAATCAAGATGAGCTACGGACTGCTTGACGTAGTGAAAAGAGGTGCGACCGACAAACCTCTCATCTACACCGCTTCCATCGACCAATTGCGCAACAAAATGTTCCAACTATCCTTCTTGTTTGAATAGTATTTTGTATTTGTTTAAAAACCAATGTTTTGTATTTGTTTTTAATTTTTCTTCAAAAAAACGTATAGGGTATCAAAAAAATGTCTAACTTTGCAGCGTCAAAAATGACACAAACACGAAGTGGTCTCTTCGTCTAGTCTGGTCAGGACGTCAGGTTTTCATCCTGGTAACTCGGGTTCAAATCCCGGAGAGACTACAAGACCAAGCCCGCCAAAAGGTGGGCTTTTCTATTTGTCAATGCTATAAATCTTCAAACCCTCATCAGCAACCAATATGCCCCCTTCCTCAACCGCGCCGTTGAGCAATATCTCACTGAGCATCAAGAGGAAAACACCGTAACGATGTACCTTTGGAAAAACCAGCAGACCGTGGTCATCGGCTATAACCAAAACCCATATTCCGAGTGCAACGTGCATCTTTTGCATGATGAAGGCTGTCATCTGATGCGTCGTGGCACGGGCGGCGGCGCGGTCTATCACGACCTGGGCAACATCAATTTCTCGTTCATCGCTGAAAAGAGGCTGTATGATGTCCGCAAGCAGCTCTCCGTCATCCAAGACGCGCTCCTCGCCTACGGACTGGAAGCTGAGATTTCGGGGCGCAACGACCTCACCTGCCAAGGACGGAAGTTCAGCGGCAATGCCTTCGCGAAAGGGCAGCGCAACGACCTGCACCACGGCACCATCCTCATCAAGACCGATGGTGCAATGATGCAGCGCTACCTCATCGTCGACAAGGCCAAATTGCTGAAAAACGGCGTGAAAAGCGTGGCCAGCCGCGTCATCAACCTCAGCGAAGCCGTCCCCGACCTAACCTCCGAGAACATCAAACAGCCACTGATGGCCTCGTTTGAAAAGGTCTATGGCGGAAAAGCCGAGATGCTGGATTTCGACACCTTTATTAATAACGCCGAAGTGCAGGCCATCCGCGAGCACATTTCGTCGCACGAGTTCCTTTTCGGTCGTTGGGAGCAGTTCAAGACCACGAAAAAGGCCCGTTTCGCTTGGGGCGGCGTGGAGATTTCGCTCAAAATCGACGAAGTCAACGCCGTCATCACCGATGTCCAAATCGCCTCGGATTGCCTTGAGCCTGAGACGATTGTAAAAGCGGAGCAAACACTGAAAACCGCTAGCACCAAGGCAATCCCTACCTACGATTCGAGCAACCAAATCCTTCGGGACATCATGCGATTAGTTTACAACGGATAACGAATCCGACGAAACGGAAATTATTCGTAATTTTGCGGCCTCGCCCGAAGGGCGTGACTATAGAAACCGTAGGTCAGCGACCCCTCCCCCTTTTGAGGGGGCAGGGGGAGTCGCAGCACCCCAATAGGCGAAACTGTACGGCTGCCACTGTGTGACAGCCCTACAACCGAACAACTGAACAACTGAAAACTGCCAACTATCAACTGAATGAAATACTACCTCCTCCCCCTCGGCTGCCAGATGAACCTCAGCGACACGGAGCGT
>JAFSJF010000074.1 GCA_017439405.1 Bacteroidales bacterium | reverse complement strand
TTACCGGTGTGGAAATGTTCCGCAAGATTTTGGACGAAGGCGAAGCTGGCGATAACGCTGGTCTGCTGCTCCGTGGTATCGACAAGGACGAAATCCGCCGTGGTATGGTTATCGCCAAACCCGGTTCGGTGAAGCCCTACCACCACTTCAAAGGACAGGTCTATGTCCTGAGCAAGGAAGAAGGTGGTCGTCACACCCCGTTCCGTAACAAGTATCGTCCTCAGTTCTATTTCAGAACCACCGACGTTACCGGTGAAATCACCCTGCCCGATGGCATGGAGATGGTTATGCCTGGCGACCACGTCACTATCGACGTTAAGTTGATTGCCGACATCGCCATGGATAAAGGTCTTCGCTTCGCTATCCGTGAAGGTGGCCGTACCGTTGGTTCCGGTCAGGTGATTGAAATCATCGACGATTGATTGAATCAAACTAATAATTAAGGGTGGGTCGACACCCACCCTTACATACGGGCGTAGCTCAGTTGGTAGAGCATCGGTCTCCAAAACCGAGTGTCGAGAGTTCGAGCCTTTCCGCCCGTGCTTTTTTAAAGGTTCAATATACGATGAAACTGATTAACTACATTAAAGAGTGCTACACTGAGTTGAAGGACAAGGTGACTTGGCCCACTTGGAAAGAATTGCAAAGTAGCGTGATTGTCGTGTCCATTGCTTCCCTATTAATCGCTTTGGTGGTTTTTTTGATGGACTTTTCATTTAAGCATCTGTTGGAGGCGTTCTATGGACTCTTCTGATGGAAGCGTTGAATCTTAGTGAGCATTTATAAGCTAACTTTTTAATTTTATTGGCGATGAGTGACATGAACGAAAGGAAGTGGTATGTGGTTAAGGCCATCAGTGGTAAGGAAAAGAAGGTGAAAGAATATCTCGATTCCGAAATCAAACGGCTGAATCTGCAAGACCTTATTCCAACAGTCTTGATTCCTACTGAGAAATACTTTGAGGTGAGGAATGGCAAGAAAGTTTGCAAGGAACGCAGCTATTTGCCAGGATACATTCTTGTTGAAGCTGTCTTGGTTGGAGAAGTCGTACATGTCATCAAGAACGTTCCTAACGTGCTTGGCTTTTTGGGTACGAATGGTGAGCCTGATCCACTACGGCCTCTTGAGGTAAAGCGTATCCTCGGTAAGATGGATGAGCTTCAGAGCATGGGTGCAGGTAGTGATGTTATGTTTATGGTTGGGCAATCAGTCGTGGTCAACGACGGTCCGTTCAGCACTTTCAACGGAGTCATCGAGGAGGTGAACGAAGAGAAGAAGAAGCTGAAGGTTGCGGTTAAGATTTTTGGCCGCAAGACGCCGCTCGAGTTGAGTTTCTTCCAGGTCAAGTTGGAGAGTTAGTTTGTGGATGTTGAGTTTAATGTTGCCTAATTACACTTAAATCAAGGATTAGAAATGGCAAAAGAAGTAAGCGGATTAATTAAACTGCAGATTAAAGGAGGAGCCGCGAATCCCGCTCCACCCGTCGGTCCTGCTTTGGGCTCGAAAGGTGTGAATATTATGGAATTCTGCAAGCAGTTCAACGCCCGCACTCAAGATCAGGCAGGCAAAGTGTTGCCGGTCATCATCACTGTGTATAAGGACAAGTCTTTCGATTTCATCGTTAAGGCTTCTCCCGTGGCGGTCTCCATTATCGAAGCGGCAAAGATCAAAGGCGGTTCCAAAGAGCCCAACCGTTCGAAGGTGGGTTCCTTGACTTGGGACCAAGTGAGAGAGATTGCCACTAACAAGATGAAAGACATGAATTGCTTCACGATCGAATCGGCCATGTCAATGGTGGCTGGTACGGCCCGTAGTATGGGCGTGAAAGTAACAGGCGAATCACCTTTAAAGAAAGACTAAGTCTTTTATGCATTTGTAGAACACAAAAAAAGTAAGTTAGATGTCAAAAGTTACTAAACAGAGGAAAGAAGCTTTGGCTAAGTTCGACAAAAGCAAGAGTTACTCCTTAAGTGAAGCGGTTAATATCGTAAAACAAATCACTTACACCAAATTTGACGCTTCGGTTGACTTGAACATCCGTTTGGGCGTCGACCCCCGCAAGGCCAATCAGATGGTTCGCGGTTCGGTGACGTTGCCCCATGGTACTGGAAAAGTCGTCCGTGTCTTGGTTCTTTGTAACCCTGACAAGGCGCAGGAAGCTTTGGATGCGGGTGCTGATTACGTCGGTTTGGATGAGTACATCCAGAAGATCAAGGACGGTTGGACCGATATTGACATTGTGATCACTACTCCTAACATTATGCCCAAGGTAGGTGCCCTCGGTCGTATCCTCGGTCCTCGTGGATTGATGCCGAACCCCAAGACGGGTACAGTGACGATGGAGGTGGGTAAAGCTGTGCAGGAAGTGAAGGCCGGTAAGATCGACTTCAAGGTTGACAAGTACGGTATCATCAATGCAGGTGTCGCTAAAGTCAGTTTCTCACCTGAGAAGATTTTTGATAACGCAAAGGAACTGATCCAAGCCGTTATCAAGTTGAAACCAGCCGCTGCCAAGGGTACTTACATGAAGAGTGTATTTATATCCAGCACGATGAGCCCGGGTGTGCAGATCGATGTCAAATCAGTAGCAAACTAAATTGAAAGGAAGTTATTGAAATGAGAAAAGAAGATAAAAAAGTCCTCATCGACTCCATGCTCAGTGAATTGAAGGCTTGCCCCAATTTCTACCTGACTGACGTTTCGGATCTCAACGCCGAGAAGACCAGCCAGCTGAGAAGGCAGTGCTTCAATAGTGGTGTGAAGATGATCGTTGTCAAGAACGCCCTGTTCCACAAGGCCATGCAGCAGATGGACAAGGACTACGAGAGCTTGTACGACGTTCTGAAAGGATCCACAGCCGTGATGTTTTGCGAGACCGGCAACGCGCCCGCGAAACTGATAAAGAATTTCCGCAAGACGAGCGACCGCCCCATACTGAAGGGCGCTTACATTGAGGAGTGCTGCTATGTCGGTGACGAGTTGCTTGACGACTTGTGCAACATCAAGTCGAAGAACGACCTCATCGCGGATGTGATTGCCTTGCTGCAGTCGCCGATGAAGAACGTCATCAGTGCCTTGCAGTCGGGAGGCCACAAGTTGAGCGGTATTCTCGAGACCTTGTCGGAAAGATCCGAATAAACCTATTGAATGTAAGACATTCCAATCATTAAAAGCAATTTATTAACAATTTAAAATAGTATTAAAATGGCAGATCTTAAAGCTTTTGCTGAACAATTAGTGAATCTTACCGTGAAAGAAGTGAACGAACTCGCTACCATTCTGAAAGAGGAATACGGTATTGAACCTGCAGCCGCCGCTGTTGCTGTTGCTGCTCCCGCCGCTGGTGGTGCCGCCGCCGCTGCTGAAGAAAAGACTTCTTTCGATGTCATCCTGAAGAGCGCCGGCGCTCAGAAGTTGGCTGTCGTTAAGTTGGTGAAAGAACTCACGAGCCTCGGCTTGAAGGAAGCGAAGGAACTGGTTGATGCAGCTCCCAAGGCTATCAAGGAAGGCGTGAGCAAAGACGAAGCTGCTGCACTAAAGGCTCAACTCGAAGAAGCTGGTGCAGAAGTGGAAGTGAAATAAGAAGGATTTATTTCCCTGTAAACGGCATACAACCTCAGCCCCGAGGCCTAAAATTCGGGACTGAGGTTGGTGTCGATTTTTTCGCTTATAGCGAATTAGCCCCTTTCGTTTGTCCGTCTTTCCCAAAATCAACACCTAAAAATCTTATACCTTGGTAACAAAATCAACTGAAAGAATTAGCTTCGCGTCCATCAGGAAGTCCTTCGATTATCCTGATTTCCTTGACATACAACTGCAATCGTTCCAGGATTTCTTCCAATTGGAGACCAATCCTGACAACAGGAAAAACGAGGGCCTTTACAAGGTCTTTGCAGAGAACTTTCCCATTACCGACGCAAGAGGCAATTTTACATTAGAGTTTCTCGATTACTATATCGACGCACCGAGATACAGCATTCCCGAGTGCATCGAGCGCGGACTCACTTACAGTGTTCCCCTGAAAGCCAAGTTGAGGCTTTCATGCAACGATGAGGAACATGAGGATTTCGAGACCGTCGTCCAAGACGTCTATCTTGGCATGATTCCTTACATGACACCTCGTGGCACCTTCGTGATCAACGGGGCTGAGCGTGTCGTGGTCTCACAGTTGCACCGTTCTCCCGGCGTTTTCTTCGGCCAAAGCCAACATGCCAACGGTACCATGCTGTATTCTGCCCGTATCATCCCGTTCAAGGGGTCTTGGATGGAATTCTCTACGGACATCAACAATGTGATGTACGCCTACATCGACCGTAAGAAGAAATTGCCCATCACCACATTGCTGCGTGCCATCGGCTACGAGACCGACAAGGATATCCTCGACATCTTCAACCTCGCAGAAGAGGTGAAGGTCTCGAAGGCTGGACTGAAGCGCGTTTTGGGTCGCAAGCTGGCAGCCCGTGTCTTGCACACTTATTTTGAAGACTTTGTCAATGAAGATACGGGTGAATGTGTCTCTATCGAGCGTAATGAGGTCATCATCGACCGTGACATCGTGTTGGAAGAAGAACACATCCAGAGGATTGTCGATAGTGGCGTCAAGACCATCTTGCTTCACCGTGAGGTTGAACGCGACGAGAATGATAGGGTCTCCGACTATTCAGTCATCTTCAACACATTGCAAAAAGACACTTGCAACTCGGAGAAGGAAGCTGTGGAGTATATTTATCGCCAGCTCCGCAATGCCGAGCCGCCCGATGAGGAAACGGCTCGCGGCATCATCGAAAAACTGTTCTTCTCCGACAAGAGATATGACTTGGGGTTGGTGGGTCGTTACCGCATCAATCGCAAGCTGAACTTGACCATCGATGATGATATCAAGGTACTTACCAAGGAAGACATCATAGCCATCATCAAATATCTGGTCGAACTGTTGAGCAGCAAGGCTGAGATTGATGATATCGACCACTTGAGCAATCGTCGTATCCGTACGGTGGGCGAACAGCTGCAAGCCCAGTTCGGTGTCGGTTTGGCTCGTATGGCCCGCACCATCCGCGAGCGAATGAACGTACGCGACAACGAGGTGTTTACTCCCATCGACCTTATCAATGCCAAGACCTTGTCTTCTGTCATCAACTCGTTCTTCGGGACGAACCAATTGTCGCAGTTCATGGACCAGACCAACCCGCTTTCGGAAATCACGCACAAGCGCCGTATTTCCGCGTTGGGACCTGGCGGTCTGTCTCGCGACCGTGCTGGTTTCGAAGTCCGTGACGTGCACTACACACACTATGGGCGTCTCTGCACCATTGAGACGCCAGAAGGCCCCAACATCGGGTTGATTTCGTCGCTTTGCGTGTTCGCTAAGATCAATGATTTAGGTTTCATAGAGACACCTTATCGCGAGGTGAAGGACGGTGTTGTGGATTTCAACAATCCGCCCGTTTACCTCACAGCCGAACTGGAAGAGGACAAGATCATCGCTCAGGCGACGACGCCTTTGGACGAAAACGGGCGTTTCACAGACAAGGAAATCAAGGCACGTTATATTGCTGACTATCCTATTGTTACGCCTGAAGAAATCAACTTGATGGACGTTGGCCCCAACCAGATTGCCTCCATCGCCGCATCATTGATTCCCTTCTTGGAGCATGATGACGCCAACCGCGCCCTGATGGGATCGAACATGATGCGTCAGGCTGTCCCGTTGATGAATCCGGAAAGCCCCATCGTCGGCACCGGTATTGAACGCTCCGTTGCCAAGGATTCGCGCGTTCTGATAACCGCCGAAGGAGAGGGTGAGGTCATTTTCGTCGATTCCAAGAAGATCACGATTCGATATGAACGTACCAATGAGCAGCGTTTGGTGAGCTTCGACGACGATGTGAAGACTTACGAGCTGACGAAATATGTTCGGACCAACCAAAATACCAGCATCAACATCAAGCCGATTGTGCGACGCGGCGACCATGTGACCTTCGGTCAGATTCTGACTGAGGGTTACGGCACCCAAAACGGCGACTTGGCCCTGGGGCGCAACCTGAAGGTGGCATTCATGCCATGGAAGGGCTATAACTATGAAGATGCCATCGTGATTTCAGAGCGTATCGTCAAGGAAGACCTTTTCACATCCATACATATTGAGGAGTTTACACTTGAAGTGCGTGACACGAAACGAGGTTTGGAAGAGCTGACCAACGATATCCCGAACGTGAGCGCAGATGCCACGAAAGACTTGGACGAGCACGGTTTGATCCGTGTGGGTGCCGAGGTGAAAGAAGGCGACATCCTTGTTGGTAAGATCACCCCGAAGGGCGAAACCGACCCGACACCAGAAGAGAAGCTGCTTCGCGCCATCTTCGGCGACAAGGCCGGCGACGTGAAGAACGCCTCGCTGAAGGCTGGTCCTTCGATGAAGGGCGTGGTCATCGGCAAGCGCCTCTTCTCGCGCCTTCAAAAGGATCGCAAGTCCCGCGCCAAGGACAAGGAAGACATCGCCAAGATCGATGCTGCCTGCCAGAAAGAGTTGTCGGCTTTGAAGGGCGTTCTGGTGGAGAAACTGCTTGTGCTGCTTAACGGAATCTCGTCAAATGGCGTATCCAACAACTTCAAGGAGCCTGTCGTTCCCAAAAAGACGAAGTTCACGGCCAAGATTTTGGCTGACATTGACTATTTGACAGTGAATCCGAACAAGTGGACGTCGGATGAGAAGAAGAACAAGCTCATCGGAGCCATCATCGACAACTATACCGTGAAGCACAAGGAAATCGAGGGCCGCTATAACCGCGAGAAGTACGTTGCCAGTGTGGGCGACGAGCTGCCGAACGGTATCGTCCAAATGGCCAAAGTCTATGTTGCCAAGAAGCGCAAGCTGATGATTGGCGACAAGATGGCAGGTCGTCACGGCAACAAGGGCATCGTTTCCAAGATCGTGCGTGCCGAGGACATGCCGTTCCTCGCCGACGGTACACCGGTTGATATCGTGTTGAACCCCTTGGGCGTGCCTTCACGTATGAACTTGGGCCAGATTTATGAGACCGTACTCGGTTGGGCAGGTCACGAACTCGGCCTGAAGTTCGCCACCCCGATTTTCGACGGCGCATCTTTGGAAGAGATTAACCAGTATATGCGTAAGGCAGGTCTTCCCGACAACGGACGTATGCAGCTCTACGACGGTGAGACGGGCGAGCCTTTCGACCAGCCTGCCACTGTGGGTTACATCTATATGCTGAAGCTCCACCACATGGTGGACGACAAGATGCACGCCCGTTCCATCGGACCTTATTCGCTGATTACGCAGCAGCCTTTGGGCGGCAAGGCCCAGTTCGGCGGCCAGCGTTTCGGTGAAATGGAGGTCTGGGCGCTGGAAGCCTTTGGCGCCAGCAACGTGTTGCAGGAGATCCTGACCGTGAAGTCCGATGACGTGAATGGCCGAGCCAAGGCCTATGAGGCCATCGTGAAGGGCGACAATATGCCTGTCCCAAGCCTTCCCGAGTCGTTCAATGTGCTCATCCACGAGCTTCGTGGCTTGGGCCTTGAGATTACCTTCAAGGACAAGGACGGGAAAGTGTTGAATTGATGTCAAATGCTAGCATAAAAAATCAGAATTATGGCAACAAACAATATTGTAAATAGCAATTTTTCTAGCATCACGGTGAGTTTGGCCTCGCCCGAATCGATTCTTGCGCGTTCGCATGGAGAGGTTCTTAAGCCAGAGACCATCAACTACCGCACTTACAAACCTGAGCGCGATGGCTTGTTCTGCGAGCGCATCTTCGGACCCGTGAAGGACTGGGAATGCCACTGCGGAAAATACAAGCGCATTAGGTACAAGAACATCATTTGCGACCATTGCGGCGTTGAGGTGACGGAGAAGAAGGTCAGACGCGAGCGCATGGGACACATCTCTTTGGTGGTTCCCGTGGCCCACATTTGGTATTTCCGCTCCCTTCCAAATAAAATAGGCGCATTGTTAGGCATACCCACCAAGAAGCTCGATGCCATTATCTATTACGAGCGCTATATCGTAATCCAAGGCGGCCTTTTGGAAGGCAAGGACATCCCGAACGACAGCGAAGGCCGCAAGGTGACCAAGATGGAGTTCCTGAGCGAAGAAGAATACCTCGACCTGATGGAGATGTTGCCGGTAGAGAACCAATACCTTCCAGACAACGACCCGAACAAGTTCGTCGCCAAGATGGGTGCCGAGGCCATCTATGATTTGCTTTCCCGACTCAACATCGACGAGGAGGCAAACCGTCTGCGTGCCGAAGCCAATGAGGTCAAGGCCCAGCAGCGCAAGCAGGATTTGCTGAAGCGCCTACAAGTGTTTGAGGCTTTTCGCGAGGCCAACAACCATATCGAGAACCGTCCGGAATGGATGATCGTGAATGTGGTGCCTGTGACTCCTCCAGAACTGCGTCCCTTGGTTCCGCTGGATGGTGGTCGTTTTGCCACTTCCGACCTGAACGACCTTTACCGCCGCGTCATCATCCGCAACAACCGTCTGAAGCGCTTGATGGAAATCAACGCCCCCGACGTGATTATGCGTAATGAAAAACGTATGTTGCAGGAGGCTGTCGATTCCTTGTTCGACAACTCCCGCAAGTCGAGTGCGGTTAAGACAGACTCTAACCGTCCGCTGAAGTCGTTGAGCGACAGCCTGAAAGGTAAGCAAGGCCGCTTCCGTCAGAACCTGCTCGGCAAGCGTGTGGACTACTCTGGCCGTTCTGTCATCGTGGTCGGTCCCGACTTGAACATGAACGAATGCGGTTTGCCCAAAGACATGGCCGCTGAGTTGTTCAAGCCGTTCGTGATCCGCAAGCTCATCGAACGCGGCATCGTCAAGACCGTCAAGTCGGCCAAGAAAATTGTTGACCGTAAGGATCCCGTGGTGTGGGACATCCTCGAAAACATCCTGAAGGGTCACCCCATTCTGCTCAACCGTGCCCCTACGCTGCACCGTCTGGGTATCCAGGCTTTCCAGCCCAAGCTTATCGAAGGTAAGGCCATCCGTTTGCACCCGTTGGTGTGTACGGCTTTCAACGCTGACTTCGATGGCGACCAGATGGCTGTCCACGTACCGTTGGGCAACGCTGCTGTCTTGGAAGCCCAGATCCTGATGCTGGCATCGCACAACATCCTGAACCCCTCGAATGGTGCGCCTATCACGCTGCCCTCGCAGGATATGGTTTTGGGTCTTTACTACATCACCAAGCCTCGTAAGAGCACGCCTGAACATCCCGTGAAAGGCGAGGGGATGTCGTTCTATTCGCCCGAGGAAGTCATCATTGCCCATAATGAGGGTCGGGCCGACATGCACGCTGTCATCAAGGTGAAGGTAGCGGTCCGCGAAGAGGACAAGCTTGTCACTAAGCTGGTCGAAACCACTGTGGGTCGTGTGCTCTTCAACCAAGTCGTTCCTGACGACTTTGGCTATATCAACGAACTGCTGACCAAGAAATCGCTCCGTTCCATCGTTGGCGACATGGTGCGTAGGGAAGGAACTGCAGTGACGACCAAGTTCCTTGACGACATCAAGAACATGGGTTACTATCAGGCCTACAAGGGCGGTT
Organism: Bacteroidales bacterium; assembly: GCA_017439405.1. Classification (GTDB taxonomy): domain Bacteria; phylum Bacteroidota; class Bacteroidia; order Bacteroidales; family F082; genus Limimorpha. The sequence goes on along the minus strand of JAFSJF010000074.1, from coordinate 68,179 downwards.
TGTCGTTCAACTTGGGCAACGTGCTTGTTCCTCAGCTGAAAAGCAACCTTATTTCCGATGCCAACGCCAAGGCCGCAGAAATCCGTGAATTCGAGAAGATGGGCTTCATGGGCCCGAATGAGCGTTACAACCAAATCGTTGACCTTTGGACTGACGTCAATGCCAAACTCACCCAAGAAGTGATGAAGGTGTTGTCGAGCGACGACCAGGGCTTCAATCCTGTGTATATGATGCTTCACTCAGGTGCTCGTGGTTCCGAGGCTCAGGTGTCGCAGCTTTGCGGCATGAGAGGCCTGATGGCCAAGCCTATGAAGGCTGGCTCGGGTGGCTCAGAGATTATCGAGAACCCGATCCTGTCGAACTTCCAGGAAGGCCTTTCGGTGTTGGAATACTTCATCTCCACCCACGGTGCCCGTAAGGGTTTGGCAGACACTGCTCTGAAGACTGCAGACGCCGGTTATCTGACCCGTCGTTTGGTGGACGTGGCGCACGATGTCATCATTACTGAGAAAGACTGCGGTACGTTGCGTGGCATGACCATCTCGCGTGGCGAGGAAATCAAGGAACCCGGCAAGCACTCTTTATTGTATGACCGTATCCTCGGTCGTGTGGCCTTGCACGATGTGTTCCATCCGCAGACGGGCGAACTCATCGCCGCAAGTGGTCAGGAACTCAATGAGGCACTTGCTGAGGCTATTGACGAGTCACCGTTGGAGAGTGTCGAGATTCGTTCCGTGCTGACGTGCGAGTCGAAGCGTGGCGTATGTGCCAATTGCTACGGACGCAACCTGTCATCGAGCAAGTTGGTGCAGAAAGGTGAGGCAGTGGGTGTCATCGCCGCACAGTCCATCGGTGAGCCTGGTACCCAATTGACCTTGCGAACCTTCCACCAAGGTGGTAAGGCTTCGAAAGGTCTGGTGGCCAATAGCACAGATGCCAAGTACGACGGATACCTTGAAATTGACGAGCTCCGTTCCGTTGAGGTCAACAAGGACAACGACAACTACCAGATTGTCATTGGCCGTTCGGCTGAATTGAAGCTGCATGACAACCATACCGATGTCGTACTGATGACGACCAACATTCCTTACGGTGCCAAACTGTTCTTCAAGTCGGGCGATCAGGTGAAAAAAGGCGACAAGATTTGCGAATGGGATCCCTACAACGCCACGATTATCTCCGAGCATAGCGGAAGGGTGCGCTTCCAGAATGTGATTGAAGGCGTGACCTACCGTAACGAGACCATCGCTGAGACGGGCTTCAACGAGCGCGTTATCATCGAGGGTAGGAGAGGAGCCAAGAACCCGCTTATCGAGATTGTCGATGAAAACGGTGAAGCGTTGGTGTCCTATGACTTGCCCGTTGATGCACACGTGGTCGTCGAGGAAGGCGACATGATTGCGGCAGGCGACCAATTGGTGCGTATCCCACGTAACGTCTCTGGCGGCGGCGACATCACTGGCGGTCTGCCTCGTGTGCAAGAGCTGTTCGAGGCTCGCAACTCCATCGACCCGGCTGTGGTTTCCGAAATCGACGGTATCGTCCATCTTGAGAAGAAACTTAAACGCGGCAATCGTGAGGTTGTCGTGACGGCCAAGACGGGCGAGGAGAAGCGTTATCTCATCCCGACCTCGAAACAAATCTTGGCTCAAGAAAACGACTTCGTGAAGGCGGGACAACCGCTTTCGGAAGGTGTCATCACGCCGGCCAGCATCCTGGCCATCATGGGCCCGATGAAGGTGCAGGAATACATCGTCAACGAGGCGCAAAGCGTCTATCGTCAACAAGGTGTGGTCATCAACGACAAGCATTTTGAGGTCATTGTGCGCCAAATGATGCGCAAGGTCGAAATCATCGACCCGGGCGACACCCGCTTCTTGCAAGGCGAACTGGTTAACAAACTGACCTTCCAAGAGGAGAACGACGATACTTACGGTAAGTTTTTCGTGGAGGACAACGGTGCTTCCAACAAGTTGCAGAAGGGCGAAATCGTTTCGGCCATGAAACTGCGTGAGGAAGAGTCCGCACTGAAGCGTAAAGATTTGACCTTGCCTACGGTGCGTCCGGCACGTCCGGCCACGGCCACTCAGGTGCTGCAAGGCATCACCCGCGCGGCTTTGGCCACCGACAGCTTCATCTCGGCCGCTTCCTTCCAGGAGACAACAAAGGTGCTGACCAACGCTGCCATCGCTGCCAAGACAGACTACCTGCTTGGCATGAAGGAAAATGTGATTGTCGGCCACAAGATTCCTGCAGGGACAGGCTTGCGCGAATACGAAGACCTGATTGTGGGTCTCCGTGACGACTATGAGGAGTTGCAGGCAAAGGCTGCTAACTAATTGTAAATGTATTTTGTGGGGACAACAGAATGGCTGTCCCCATTTTTTAATTTAAAGGAATTATGGAAAACAACCAGAAAAACCAGTTGAACATTGAGATTTCAGACGAAGTGGCTGAAGGCTCCTATTCCAATTTGGCCATCATCACTCATTCGCCTAACGAGTTTATCGTTGACTTTGCGCAGATGATGCCAGGCACGCCCAAGGCAAAAGTACGTTCAAGGGTAATCATGAACCCGTTGAACGCCAAGCGTTTGTACAAAGCCTTGGCCGACAACATCGCCAAGTACGAGCAACAGTTTGGCACCATCCAGGACATGGGCAGCAACGTGGCCCAATTCCCGATTGGAACGCCTACTGCACAGGCTTGATTGCCCAGTTAAATAATTGGTTTTGACAAAAAACGCATCTCATTTGGGATGCGTTTTTTTGTCGTGTTTTTCGTTTGTGGATCATGGTATTGGTAATCAGTTTTTTATGTTTTTCTCCTCAGAACTATGAAAGAAAACTTTAGTTTTGCTGTTGATTGTCAAAGACGTTATGTATGGATCGGTAATTGCTCCTGACTTTGACACCTTTCGAGGGTTAAGATTTTAACTTGTTCATATACAGTTTATTGTGGTTTTTGCGACCCCTGACTTGGAGGTCGCAAGGCGAAAATGGCGTAGTTTTGCGTCATGTTTGTGAAGAAGAAGCCTAACCGGTCGGGCTCCACGACAGTGGTCGTGGCCGAAAAGGAGAAAGGGGCCACCAAGTATCTGAAGACGATAGGGACGAGTTCCAATCCCGCCGACATCGCCAAGTTTGTTCGCGAGGGCGAGGAGTACGTCGCTTCCCGTAAGGCCGCCATGTTCCTGGAACTGGAATTTGACGGGGCGAGGGGTCGGGCGGCCGAGGCGGAGCTGAAGGCGACGGAGGAGTTCCTCTCGCGCATCGAGAACGTCTACCACGACGCGCCCAAGCGGATACTGGACAGGGTGTTCGACTCGGTGGGGTTCCATGCGGTCGGCGACGACATCTTCCGCAGCCTGGTGATAGCGCGGATGTCGTTCCCGTCGAGCAAGCGTGCGACGGTGGAGTACCTGAAGTCGTGCTTCGGCGAGGACTACGACCTCCACAGGATATACCGCTACCTCGACAGGCTCAACGACACGAGGCGCGAGGAGATACAGGCCGTCAGTGTGCGCCACACGATGCTGCCCGTGGTCACGGACTTTGTCGAGAAGTACGGGCTGGAGGACTTCGTGGTCGTTGCCGAATCCGGGATGATGAGCGAGGCCAACGTGTCGGACCTGGAGGAGAAGGGGTAAAAGTACATCATCGGTGCCAGGATAAGGAATATGCCGGAGGAGATTCGGGGATGGATACTTTCGCAGGAGAAGAGACAAGGTGTGGTCAGGGAGCTAGTCCTGGACAAGGACAGGCACAAGAGGCTGTTGGTGGGCTATTCCGGGGAGAGGGCGGCCTTGGACGCGAAGGACAGGGAGAAGGGCGTGAAGAAGCTGAAGGTGAAGTATGCCACGGGCACCGTCACCAAGTCGAAGATCACCCAGCGAGGCTACAACAGGTTCCTGAAGGTGACTGGCGGCGACAGGATCACGGTGACGGTTGACGACGGAATGGTGGCCGCCGACGCGAAGTGGGACGGGTTGAAGGGCTACATCAGCAACGCGGAGCTGACGCCTCAGGCGACTGTCGACGCCTACCACCAGCTCTACAACGTGGAGCAGTCGTTCAGGATCTCGAAGTCCAAACTGGAGATACGCCCGATATTCCACTTCAACGGGGACAGGATCAAGGTGCAAATCTGCATCTGCTTCGTGGCTCTCAAGGTCTATCGGGAACTGGACAGGGTGCTGAAAAACAACAAGATGAAGCTGAGCGTGGATGCCGTCTTGAACATCGCCAAAACCATCCCGACCATCACGGTCAAGATGGCCGGAAACGCTCTTACAAAGACACTATTCCTTACCCGTAGACAGCAACTCATCAAGCCCCTTTTTGAGGAAAAATTCTGGTGGTCGCAAACCTCTTCTGAAAATCAATGAGTGGAAAAAATCCGTCAAAAAGTGTCGAAGTCAGGAAAAATATCCGCAGTCAGTTTGAGGAAATTCAAGTGTTGGATTGTTTCATGTAACCGACATTTCAGCTTTTACGCAAACTTGTGAGGGGAGGATTTTTCCTGCGAAAATAGGTTTCGCAAATTATTATTACTTTTGCAAGCGCAATAAATCAAACGTCTATGCCTGCAAACAAAAACGCCGTAACGCGATATTATATCCTCGACAAACTGTTGGCCAACCGCTATCACCATTATTCTACTGAGGATTTGCTTCGACTCGTCAACGAGGAGTTGGCGGAAATGAATCAAGAACCTGTCAGTCGTCGCACCATCGAACTTGACCTTAAATATATGCAAGCTGACCCGTTTTTTGCGGATATCCAAAGCTACCAAATTGACGACATAAGCCAAAGAACCCTAAAAACCATCAAGAAAAGTTGCCACCGCTATGCTGATCCATCTTTTTCCATATTCAAAAAGGAAATGACCGAAGATGAAAAGTACCTGCTTAACGAGGCTCTGTCGCTGCTGGGTCAGTTTGAAGGACTGCCCAATCTGGAAGGTTTGGAAACGCTAAGGAATGGCTTGAATGTGAAGACCGATCGGCAGATTGTCTCATTCACCAAGAATCCTTTGGAGAACTCTAACCTGTTTGGCGAGCTTTTCACCTGCATTTCGCAAAGGCAGGTTGTGGAGTTGCATTACCACCGCTTTGACACTCCCGATGAAGACCGCAAAACCGTGGTACATCCTTATCTGCTCAAGGAATACAACCGCCGTTGGTATCTCATTGGGGCAGCCGACAACGATGGAAAACTTCTGTCGTTTGCGCTCGACCGTATAGATGAGGTGATGCCATTGCCTGCCAAAGGATTTGTGCCTTGTGAAGGCGACCTCAACGAGCGTTTCGAGGACATCGTCGGGGTTACCTTGTATGACGACCGCCCCTTGCAGACTATTTTGTTCTGGGTTAGTGATTTTTCCAAGGAATATGTAGCGACCAAGCCTTTGCACGAATCGCAGCGGCATTACAAAGGAGAAAAGGAGATGGCATTGCGCCAACAATTTCCCATGCTTGATGGCGGTTATTTTTTCTCTATCGAGTGTATTGAGAATTACGAATTGATACGAGAGTTATGTTCGTTTGGTAAAGACCTGTTGGTGCTTTCGCCCGCCGACATCCAGCAGAAGGTGCGTGATCGCGTGGTGGCTCAATTCCAAGCGTATCAGGGTTTGTAATGGATTTATTTGTATTTTTGCATTTCACTAACTCTAAAGAAGGATGACCGACAAACCGACATTCGTATCCCGTGACATGATGACCGCCGATGAAGGCTATGTGCAATGGATGGCCGACATCAAGCAACGATTCCGCCAAAGCCAAGTCAAGGCGGCGGTTCGTGTGAACACAGCCATGCTTGAGTTTTATTGGAGTGTAGGCCGTGATTTGATGGCGCTTCGTGCAGAAGAACGCTGGGGTGCAGGTGTGGTGAAACAGTTTGCCCTTGACATGCGCCAAGCGTTTCCTGATGAAACGGGCTTCTCGGATACCAATGTGAAATATATGAAACGATGGTATCTGTTTTATTATGAACGGGTTATAAAAGGTCAACGACCCGTTGACCAAATTGGTCACCAAGCTGGTGACGAAAAAGGTCAGCAGGTTGCTGACCAATTAGAGGCAGTTGAAAAAAGCCAACAGACTGTTGGTCAAATTGAAGATTGCGGAAAATGTCAGCAAGCTGCTGACCAATTAGAAATGCCAGAAATCTTTGGCAGGATACCGTGGTTTCATCACGTCCTCATTATTTCCAAATGCCAAACCCTCGATGAAGCCATTTTCTATATCAATAAGGTGACTGAAGAAGGCTGGAGCCGCAGCCGACTTGAGAGCCAGATAGCCGCCAACCTCTTTGGCAGCCAAGGGACAGCAGTGACCAACTTTGAGCATACGCTTCCGGCGCCGCAGAGCCAGTTGGCCAAGGAGATACTGAAAGACCCTTATCATTTCGGCTTCCTCTCGATGAGCGATGAGTACGAGGAGAAGGACTTGGAAGATGCGCTTGTTTCGAATGTCACGCGCTTTTTGATGGAGTTGGGCAAGGGCTTTTCGTATGTGGGGCGACAGATGGAGTTGCAGATGCCTGGCGGGCAGACCTTCTTCCCCGATTTGTTGTTTTATCACATCCCGCAGCACCGCTATGTCGTCATTGAGCTGAAGGTGGTGAAGTATATCCCCGAGTTTGCCGGCAAGCTGAATTTCTACGTTACCGCCGTTGACGAGTTGCTGCGTGGCGAGGGCGACAACCCCACCGTGGGGCTGATCATCTGCAAATCGACCGACAAGACCGTTGTGGAATGGTCGTTGCGCGACATCAACAAGCCGCTGGGCGTGTCCTCCTTCCAGCTTGAACAGGTGGTGGAGCGCACGGTGAGGGAACTGGAACTGAAAAAAGAAAATTCGCGAAAATAGGTTGCGCGGTAGGGTTGTACTTTTGCAAACGAAAACGAGAGCGAACAGGCAAAGCACTCTCGATAAACAAATGCTAACGCCTAAAGTTCTTTGAAACGATTGTCATCACAAGCACCCTGAATTAGACCCGCTGTGTGGTTAGCCATACAGCAAAGCCTGCTGTATCGGCAGGCTCATGTGCTCGGCGCATGATTTGAAATGTTAGTCCTTGATGGTATTATGATTCGTGATATTATGTATTATGTATTATGATATTGTATATTATTGAGATTATTACTGTTTCTGAAGTAATGAACGGTGCAAGTGGTGACAATCGTGGAAAAGTGAATTAGTTGAAATTATTGGTATGGCAAAGAAAAAGAACATAACAAAGAAACAGAACCTCAAGAAAAAGCTTGGACAAACCAGTGCTTCAAAGAAAACTGAGGTTTCTGAACTGGTTTCTTCTGGATCGGAAAAAGCCGAAGAAGTTCTCTTTGCTATTGAACCTATTGAGGATGATTTGGTTAGAGTGGCTGCGGCTGTTACGGAATTGGAAGATATTGATTCCGCAAAAGTGTCAGATGAGGAAACTATTTCGACCCAAGCCGATGCTCTTTCCAAAATTGATGAATTGCCAAAATATGGAGGTAGTCCTCTGACTGGTGAAGATCTCAAACAACAATTGGCAAAGATTGTTGAGGGGTGGCATTCAATGAATGGAATAGATGATTTATGTGTTGTCCTGAATATGGCATTGCAGGCATTGCATGGAATGGATGCTGTAAAAACTACGGTTGGCCGTTTGAAGCTAATGGTACGCAAAGGTCGTTATGTTACCTTCAAAATACCCAAAAAGAAAAAGGGAGAATTTCGCACCATTGATGCACCGTGCAGTGAACTAAAGAACATCCAACAAGCGTTGAATTTCGTACTGCAAGAAGTATATAGTCCCAATGCCGCTGCGATGGGTTTTGTGAAAGGCAAGTCTGTTGTCACAAACGCCCAAGTGCATCTTGGCCAAAACTATGTTTACAACATTGATCTAAAGGATTTCTTCCCTTCTATTACTTCAGGTCGTGTATTCAAGCGGTTGTTGGTAAAACCATTCTGTCTGAATGAAAAAGTGGCGAGTTTGATTAGCGACTTGTGTTGCTATCAAAAAGGAGAAAACAAAGTCCTTCCTCAAGGAGCACCAACTTCGCCTACCATTACCAATATTATTTGTGAGAAGTTGGATTTCAAACTTACTCGTCTTGCTAAAGCATACGGTTTGAAATATACTCGTTATGCTGATGATATTACTTTCAGTGGCATGAAGAACGTCTTTGCCGAGGATGGCAAGTTTTGCACCTCTTTGCGCAACATTATTGAGAACGAAGAAGGTCTCAAAATCAATTCGGATAAGACGCGACTCTGTCATCGGGGAATGAGGCAAGAGGTGACTGGTTTGACCGTGAACTCCAAAACAAACGTTTCTCGTAAGTATATCAAGCAATTGCGTCCCTTGATTCACAATTGGGAGGTGAAAGGATATGACGAAGCACAAGCCATCTTTGCTAAACACTATGCCGAGACTAATATTCGCAACCTTAGATTTAAGGGCGAACATCATGTAGAAAACATTATCTCAGGAAAACTCATGTATCTCAAAATGGTAAAGGGTGAAACCGACTCTACGTATAAGTCCTATGCCAATAGATTTGAGAAACTGTGTAATGACACGTTTGGGGCTGGATCACAGAAATCCCAAACACTATTAACCCCATTGATGGATGATGGCAATGTCCTATCCGTTTTGAATGACCTTGCCACTCTCATCGAAACAAACACTTCAGAATAACTATGGATAACCGGGAAGCCATAATAAAAACGATAGATAAAATTGCTCAACTCTCAAAGCAGCCAGGCAATAAGTGGCTGCTTGATGAATTACGGAGCAAATGGGGCGATACAAATTCAACCACTTATAACAATGATTCAATTTCCAATATTGAAAGATATTTAGCCATAGATTATAATATAGATGAAATGGCAACACAAATTGATTATTCATTTGTTAAGGATGAAGTATTGCGATTAAAACTTGAAACAGATTGGAGAGAAATGTTGAGGTATCGTTGTGGGGTAAGAAAGCATGAACCTGATTTCTTTGAATTTTGCCGTTACGCCAACCTTCAGGCGGAAGGCATAATAAACTATTATTGCCACATAAAATATGGAACTGAGAGTAACTTAAAGAGAGCCTGTAACATAAACGAAGAAAAGAATGTCACTTATGGTAAAAAGTTATCATTGTTGACGAATTTCGTTCCCTATAATATAAGGAATTTTTTGTATGAAAAACTATACCAAGCAAGAAACATTCAAAGTCACAGGGGTGTTGAGATTGGGAAAGAGCATTCATGGATTCAGGAGCAAATAAGAAAGTCTGGTTTGCCAGTCCGTAGAGTTGGAGAGAACTTATTTGTAGATCGTTATAAGTGTACTAAATCTGAAAAACTAATGTATGAAGAAAGCTATAATGATTTTCTAGAAAATCTCAAAAATGCGGGAATTGATTATCTTACCTACGAAGTAAAGATATGGGCTATTTCTTCTCCATATGATGAAGTTGAGAATTCGTTGTGTCAACTTGTCGGAAAAATAAGAGAAAACTTAGAAAAGTAAATACAACATGGCATATATCACCAATTATAATTTCAATAGAATAACAAAAGGCTTTGAGGCTCCCCAAGGCAGGGACTATAAGTTTGATGATCCAATCATATGGACTGCACCTAACGGAAAAACCATCGATCAAAGCAATCCGACAGCGTTATTTGCTCGTTGGGAAGTGAATGATTTACTTGTTTACAAGTCTTTCTGTAAAAACACTGAAAAAGCAATCTATAAATATCACAGAATAGAAAAACCACATGATAGTTATAGATATGTACAACCAGAGAGGTCGCCGTCTTATCATAACAATTGCGATTGTGAAAGGTTGCATGCTGAATTTGAAAGAATAAGAATTCCTAATGAGATTTTTGACCAAGGTATAGAAAAAATAAAGGAGTTCCGTAAATGGTGGAAGGAAAATGAGTCTCTTAGATTAACAAAACCGGATGCTTTTGTTTTCAAGCTTAATTTAGCTTTTGGAACGGATATCCATAGTTTTGAGGTTGAAACTAAGAGCAACTCTGGATTTGCAGAGTTTGATAATGCTAGTGTTGAAATAATAAACGACAACATATATCACCAATTGGATGATTTGTTTTCGTGGGCAAAGGAAGAAAAAAAACGCACTGATATTTTTATTCGCTTCGCTTATTTATCTTATATTGGGAATAACCCAAACAAACCAATAATGTACAATCCCACACAGTACTCTGAAGAGGATATTAAAAAAGTCTTGAGATATATTCATCCTAGAAAGATGGATATAATTAAAGATTTGAAAGATTTGTATTTAAAGACTTATAATCCAGAATTGAAGTTTGACAGAAAATTACTAGATGTATTGGGCTTTGAACCCTGCGCAATGTGTTATAATACAAATATAATTTATAATACAAATTTAATCGATGAGCAGATTTCCCTCCTGCGAGCTCGTCAGATGCGCGATGTGTTATAATGGCAACCATCGGGTTGGAAAGAAGTTAATAGGGTAACTATAACCAATGGTATAGTGATATGCCAGATGGATTTGACGGAGATTATAGTTTTTTAGGGTATTAGATATGCATTAGCCATTAAACGTAAAACACTTTCAAAAACAATAAAATGCCAAACGACACTGTACATTTCAATGACATTGCCAAAACGCTTAGAGATGAGCTTTCACTCATAAATGATGATGATCCAAGAATAAAAGAATTGGAAATAGCTAAAGCACTAAATAAAAGGCTTGATGAGATTGAACTTAACGAACAGGATTTCATCATTATGGATGAACTCTGCATCCTAAGATACCTCCCCGATGCATTAGTGCATCAAGAATTTGGCACAGATAGTTTGAATGCCCAGTTCTATAGCTTGTATGAGGAAAACCCGACTCGTGCCATCAATATCTTGAACAAGCTGCTAAAAAGCGAGCCTGAGTTTGTTGAAAAAAACTACATTGAAAGGACTACCACTATATCATTTGGCAGGATTATTCCAGTGAAACCAGATGAAAAAACCATCATTGTAACACCGCGAGGGGCTGAAAGGTACACCCGACCGCAAGTGAAACCAGATGAAAAAACCATCATTGTAACACCAGAAGAGGAGCAATATCCAATAAAACAACTGATGGACAAACTTCAATCGAACGACAACCAGGAAAGAAACGATGCTTCTGACTTTCTCGAAATGCGTTTCTGGGGGCAATCTCTGCCATGTCAAATCCAAATTATAAAGGCTGTCTTATCTGCAAAATCATTACACAGGAGGGACTGGTTAGACATATTACAGAATAATTGGTGGGATGATGCCATTATGCCCGATGTTGAGAAAGCATGGCTGTCTTTTGGTGAACCTGAATGTGCTAGGGTCATTATGCACAGATTTCCTCTGGATTATGTCTTGATGCATCAAGAAGAGTTGGGGAAGGCCGATTACCAATTTCTTTGTATGCGCCTTGCCAAAGAGGAGGGCTTTAACATCGACAAAAGCAGATTGTCTCAAATACAGTACTACCAAGTATTGGCAAACACACACATGCGTCTTAATGACGACGAAGCTGAAAGCCTCTTGTTCGGGCGTGTCAAACGCCTTTTGAATCGCAATTATAAACCATGGATATATGCAGTGGACAACTATTATCGCTATAGTCGTACCGCATTTGACTGTGCTGATTTTTATAACAACCCTGATAAATACTTAAAGTTGTTGCTCAACTACAAACCGACATTGTATTTCCTGTCGGATTTGAAAGGACGTATTCAATTACTAATACAAACAGGAAACACAAATACTGTGGTAAAATTCATTGCTTGGAACAAATATCTTCAACAAAACATACCATCGTTTTTATCGGAGGAGTCCGACCAAAAGATTGCCTTGCAACAACTTGGCGACCGTTTCAGAGAATACCGAAGTCGAAGTTGGGGACGCTTAATTGATCTTGCCAGAGAAACTTTCCCAGTAGAAATCAAGGTAGAAGCCAAGGGGTTTCTTGATGATGATGAAGATAACGAGCGGGATTATTTCAAACCATTTTAAAAGTGATTTCTGACGATGATTTCAAGAAGATGCTCTACGAAGCCGACTAGACCAGCGTGACATTCAAGTTGTTTGCAGTAAGGGCACGGAAAATCAAAATGGAAGAAAATTAGTAAGAACAAAAACAAAAGAAATATGGAAAACGAAAAACCTAGCACGATGATAAAGTCAATTGTGCTGATCGCTTTTTGGCTCACTCTTTCACCGCTCCTGCTCATCCTTGACGGTCGCTGGAAGCTCCTGCCGAAATGGCTGCGGATTGTGCTGTTTGTGGTTTCACCGATGATGCTGGTTGTTATGGCTGTAGTAGCATTCTGGGGCTATGATTACTATTCAGAGCATTATATGCTGCATCATTTTGTCAGGCGCAGGGTGGTTGAAAACATCACGGGCGTTAGGCTGCCTAGATACAAAGTGGTTGACCGAGGGGAAGAATGGGCGTGCTTTGGTCGTTCTCCAGAACATACTTATGACTTCACAATGGGATTCAAGAAAATGCCCGATGAAGATTTCTATAAAAAACTCGACGAGTATTTCGATAACTTTGAGCCAGGCAAATACAGCTATAGCGCCATCTGGGGCAACGGCATGGAAGCCCCCAAAGGCGAATCGGACGAGGACGATGTCTGCTTTTCCATCGCCATCGAAAAACGCTCGAAGACTTTCCATATCTGGGTGATGGAGTGGTGATAAAGGGAATGTTCAAGGTGTTTCGCTTTACTCGCATAGCTTTTCCCCCAATCCTATTCATGACTTTCACTTTCCTCCACCAAAAATCTCAAATCGTCGATGGTCATGGCGCGGCTGATGTTGCTGCCCGAGAGCAGCGAGTCGGCCAAGTCGCGCTTGGTCTTGTGGAGACGCAGGATCTTTTCCTCGATGGTGTGCTGGGCGATGAGGTGGTAGACGGTCACGTTCTTGTTTTGCCCGATGCGGTAGGCGCGGTCGGTGGCCTGCTGTTCGATGGCGGGGTTCCACCACGGATCCAAGTGGATGACGTAGTTGGCGTTGGTCAGGTTGAGGCCCAAGCCGCCGGCCTTCAGGCTGATGAGGAACACGGGCACCTGGCCATGCTGGAAGTCGGCCACCATCTTCTCGCGCTTGCGGATGGGCGTTGAGCCGTCGAGGTAGAAAATCTTGTCCTTCCCGATGCGGTCTTCGATGGCGGTCTTGGCCATGCTGAGGAATGAGGTGAACTGACTGAAAACCAATACACTGTTTCTTGATTTCACGATTTCCTCCACCAAGTCGACGGCGGCGGCGATTTTCGTTGACCCCATTTTCCAGTCTTTTTCGATGAGGCTGATGGCGCAGGCGGCTTGGCGCAGCTTGGTGATTTGGGCCAACACGTTCACATCGACTTTTTCCTCCGATTGCAAGGCTCGTTCGGTGGCCTCGCGCAGGGTCTCGTAGGCGGTGATTTCGGCATCGGTCAGGCTGACGTTGCGCGTAATCTCCGTCTTTTCAGGCAGTTCCTCGATGACTTCGGCTTTGGTGCGTCGCAGCATGAAGGGTGAAATCATGCGCTTCAGTTGCAGGCGACGTTCTTCGTTGCCCTCCTTCTCGATGGGGAGGATGTATTTGTTCATGAAGCTGTCGAAGGTGCCGAGCAGCCCCGGATTGAGGAATTGGAAAAGGTTCCATAGCTCGGAGAGGTAGTTTTGGATGGGTGTGCCGGTGAGGATGACGCGGCTGTCGGCCTTCAGTTTCATGGCCGTTGCCGACATCTTGGTGCCACGGTTCTTGATGGTGTGGGCTTCGTCCAAGCAGACGACGTTCCACTGCGGCTTGGTGAGGGCCTCTTCTTCGCGGACGAGAAGCCCGTAGGTGGTGAGCACTACGTCGTAGGGCTTCGCGTTGTCCAACAAGGCATCGCGGTCTGTGGATTCGTTGAGGATTTTTACTTCGAGCGAAGGCGAAAAACGACTCAGTTCGTTGGCCCAGTTGAGCATGACGGAGGCCGGACAAACCACCAACGACGGTCCCTTGGCGGCCTTGTAGAGCAGGAAGGCGATGGTTTGCACGGTCTTGCCCAGGCCCATGTCGTCGGCAAGGCAGGCTCCCGCGCCCCATTCCGAGAGGCGTACCATCCATTGGAACCCTTCACGCTGGTAGTCACGGAGTTCGGCTTGCAGCGAGGTCGGGATGGCGATTTTCATCTTCGCGGCCTTGTCGATTTTCTTCAGCAGCGTGTCCATGCCTTTGTCGGCTTTGAGTCCGCCATCGGTGTTGTGGACGATTTCAGCCAAAGCCCCGACCTGGTAGAACGGTATTCGTGCCTTGCCACGGCTTTGTTGGGTCAGCCCTTCGAGGCGGCGCAGGTATTTGGCTAATTGCTCGCTGATGGCGATGAAGTCGGTCTCGTTGAGCTTGACGAAACGCTCTTTGTAGAGACCTTGCGAAATCAGGTTGAGGAAGGCCAAGGCTGACATGTTGTCGTCACCGAAGGTGATGTCGCCCTCCACCTCAAACCAGTTTTCTTTAGAGACGAGGTTGATGTTGACTGCGTTCTTGTCCAATTTTGCCTTGAGGTTCAGCTTCTTGCCTTCGGGCCATTCCATTTCGTAACGTTCGGCGCGGCTACCTACGAAGTCGATCAGGTCGAGCAAGGATTCCGGCTCCAATTCGGCCTGATTGACCGAAACGGGGATGCCCAATTCGGTTTGCAGGTAGTCCTTGATTTCGATGAGGTTGGTTTTTTCTGCCGTGAGGTCGCGTTGCACTTGGTAGCGCTCGCCTTCGGCCTCGTCGAACACGGTTTCTTGCCCCATGCCAGGCATCAGGCGGAGCTTGCCGCCTTCCAAGGGCTGGGCGAGGATGCTGAGCGAGAACAGCTCTTTGTCGGGCACGACGCGCAGTATCAGCCGCGAGAGACCGTCCTTCTTTTGGAGCGATGACCCGCCCGAAAGCAAATCGGAATGGATCTCGACCTTGTCGGCGATTTGTTCGAGAAAGCGGAGCAGTTGGGTCTCGGCTTCGCTTGGGAACTTGCCCAAGGCGGTCAAGGTGGAGATGACGTTTCGCTCAAAGTCGCTGAGTTTGAAGACGGTGACATGGGTCTTGTTGTCGCGGCGGATAATCACCTTGTCGGCTCGTTCATAGCTGAAGTCGGATTTTTCCGGCACGTTGGTCTTGACGACAAAGCCGTTTCTGGCTTTTTCGATGGCGATGAAGGGCTTTTCCTCGACGATTTCAACGGGTTGGCGGCCCTTGTTGCCGTTGTAGAACACGCGGTCGGAGCCGACGAGTTCAGGGATGACGTAGCGTCCGTATAGGGAATAATAGCTGTAGGAACGCGAGGCCGACGCTATTTTCTTGTCGGTCTCGTCCATGCCTTCCAATTCCTGCCGCATGAACTTGTCGATGGAGGCGCGGGTGCCTGCGCTCCATGCGCCGCTTTTCAGCCTGTGTTGCGCGTAGAGTTCGATGGACTCGTATTCGCCGATGATGTAAATCAACCTGTTGTCGGACAATGCGGGGCTGTCGGGTTTTTCCTTGGCACCGTTGAATTGCGCCGTAAGGTTCTCGATGACGCTTTCCCAATAGGCTTTCCGCCTGATGGAGAACAAGATGGGCTTGCCGCCGAATTGCGCCTCCAGTCGGTCGCGGTCGGCGGCACGGTAGTATGGCGCAAGTTCGTGACGCAGCAGGGCGCACTTGGGGTTGGTCGAGGTCTTGAATTGTCCTTTCTTGAAGCTGTCGGCCATGCCGAAGTAGTTGGCGAGCAAGGCGGTGAGGTGTCTTGCGATGGTGTTTTTGAGATTCGATGAAATGCAATAGCCGAGTTGGCGTTCGAGGCGGTGGTCTTCCTCGCCGTTGATGACGTAGCGGATGAGGATGCGGCAGGGGTAGTATTCGCCGACTTCGGTCACTGCCTTGTTGAGGAACTGGCTGGCTTTCTTGATGGTAGCGGGCGTGTTGGCCTTCGCGTAGCAGAGGATGAGGTAGAAGTCGAGCAACGGGTTCTCGTAGAGGTTCTTGTTGCCGGCGGTCTTGTTGCGCAGCTTCAGCGAGGCCTCGAACTGCTTGCAGGCCGCGTCGGTGTCGCCGCGATAGAGCGACCGGATGGCGTCGATGCACAGCGTCCATTGCGTTGGTGTGGCCGACTGCCATGTGGGTTGGGTGCCTTCATAAAGGAACTGGAAGGCCGACATGAGGTCGGAAAGCGAAGGTTTGGCTTTGGGTTCCAAACTGCTGTAATAGTCGATGAGGGCTTGCAGGTCGGCAATCGTTTTCTCGTCCCAGGTCTCGTTTGTGAGCATGTCGTTGAGCCGGTCGAGCAGCAACTCTTCCATCTGCTTGACGCTGAGGGTCGCGAAGGCGGGCAGGTATTCCTTGAGGCCGAAGACAGGCTCAAGGTAGGGTAGGGGGCTGCGTGTCCAGTTGGGGAACAGGTGTATGTTCGAGACGAGGTTTGCCTTGCCGGTATGGACTGCCTCGGCGACGCGCCAGAGGAACTCGAAAAGTCCCGACGGCTTGGTGCGGAGGCTCTCGTAGAAGGTGACAAATTCGGGATAGTTCTTGAAAAGCCGTTGTGTGACGGCGAAGTAGTATTGCGGATAGGTTGACCCGTAAGGTTGCCAGAAGCGAGAGCCAGACGAGACGAGTCCAAATTGGTCCAGCGTTTTCAGGATTCCTTTCAGCATCGTGCGCGTGATGCCTTGCCTTGCGATGATGGAATAAACCGTTTGCTCTTGCAGGGCCGAGTCCAAGTAGGTGATAAGGCCGAGGATGAAAAATTCGTCGTCGTTGAGTTTGGATAGCAGTTGCTGAGGGTCTTGGGCGTTTTTTGAGGTCATGTGGAAATGGGATTTGAAGGTGCAAACTTACATAAAAAACCCGAATTATAAGACAGATGGATAAAAATCGGGGAAAAGTCAAGGCCACTTCGTATCATTGCTGCTGAACGAGTCGGGCTTCACAGCCAGCCAAGTAATCAATTTAATGTATAACCGATGTCTAAGTCAAAAAAAATGAACTGCTTATGAGAAACAAATATGGCTTTGACATGCACAAAAACACTATTTCCTGACTTCATTAATGCGACATACAAATTTCAGTGTAGTTCAAGTCCTCGTCAACGAGGGGGCGTATAGCCTTGTGGCTGTCGGTGAGGAACATGGTTTTGGTGTAGGGACGCTTGCTGTTGGGCATATTCACCCCAGGGTAAGTGATGAAGTCAAGAAGAAGGCGCGACGGCGACATTGACTGCCATGGCAAACCCAGGCTATGTTTTCATTAACTGGACGCAATACGGGATGGCGGTCTCCACCGAGCCAAGCTTCAGCATTACCGTGACCGAAGGCGGAACCTCCAACTTCGAAGCCACAAGTTTCGACATCACCCAAACCACCAACTTTGCCAACGGATGGAGCTGGTGGAGCGGCTACATCGAGTTGGACGATAGTAGTTTGGAAACATTACAAAACATCCTCGGCACGAGCGGCATGATGATCAAGTCGCAGAATGACGGTTATGTTTCATACGTGTCCGGATATGGCTGGTATGGTTCGCTTTCCAGCATTAACAACGTGAGTACCTATCGGGTTCGAGCCACGAAGCCTGCACCGTGGAGCGTGGCCTGGCCGTCAACCTCGTATTCGACGATGCTGAAACCGGTATGGTACACATCGAAATGGTCAATGCCCATGGTGTGGTGGTAGAGACGGTGCATGTATCGTCCGTATATGCCATCACCGCCCCAGATTTGGCTGGCCTCTATATGTTGCGTGTCACCGTCGGAGGCAAGGGGACATGCCATAGGAAATGGATTGTGAAGTGAATTGTTGCTGTCCGCTAAATGGTTTTTGCGCTCCGCACAAACCATTTAACGCATAGCAAAAGATTTGTATTGAAAATCCATTGGATTGGGTGAAATTGTGTAATTTTGCAGCAATGTAAATTTCAAGCCATGTTAGAAGAAGTATTAAGACAACTCTTTATCAAGTCATTCAAGACCTTATATGGACAGGAACCGCCTGTGCAGCAGGTGAATTTCCAAAAGACGCGCCCCGAGTTTGAGGGCGACATGACCATCGTGGTGTTCCCTTTCGGAAAACTGGCAGGGCGTAACCCCGAACAGCTGGCCAACGAGATGGGTGCCGAGATGATCAAGGAGTCGGACATGATTGCCAAGTTCACCGTGGTGAAAGGTTTCCTCAACCTGCTGATTTCCGACAAGTTCTGGATGGATTTCTTCAAGGCGAACCACGAGAATCGTTCGTTTGGCCGCAAGCCCGTTTCGGGGAAGAACGTGGTCATCGAGTATTCGTCGCCCAACACGAACAAACCCCTGCACCTCGGCCATATCCGCAACAACCTCCTCGGCTGGAGCGTCTCCGAAATCATGAAGGCCAACGGCAAGAACGTGGTGCGCGTCAACTTGGTCAACGACCGTGGCATCCACATCTGCAAGAGCATGTTGGCCTGGCAGAAGTGGGGCAACGGCTGTACGCCCGAGTCGACGGGCAAGAAGGGCGACCATCTCATCGGCGACTTCTACGTGCTCTTCGACAAGAAATATAAAGAGGAAGTGAAGTCCTTGCTGCCTGCCAATTTCGCCGAGTTGAGCGAAAAGGAACAGGAAGAAGCCAAGGCGAAGGCCGAGGCCGAGTCGACGCTGATGCAGGAGGCCCGCGAGATGCTGCGCAAGTGGGAAGCCAACGACCCCGAGGTGCGCCACCTGTGGGAGACGATGAACCAATGGGTGTATGACGGCTTCGACGTGACCTACAAGCGTCTGGGCGTTTCGTTCGAGAAGATCTACTACGAATCGCAAACTTACCTGTTGGGTAAGGAATTGGTGCAGGAAGGCCTCGAAAAGGGTGTCCTCTATCGCCGCGACGACAACTCCGTGTGGTGCGACCTCCGCGACGAGGGCTTGGATGAGAAACTTTTGCTCCGCCGCGACGGCACCTCGGTCTATATGACCCAAGACCTTGGCACCGCCCAACTCCGTGTGAAGGAATACGACCCCGAAAAACTGATTTATGTCGTGGGTAACGAACAGATTTACCACTTCGATGTGCTGAAGCGCGTGTTGGTGCGCCTCGGTCGCGAGTGGGGCAACAGCATCGAGCATCTTTCATACGGCATGGTCGAGTTGCCCAACGGCAAGATGAAGAGCCGCGAGGGCACCGTGGTCGATGCCGACGACCTGATGGACGAGATGGTGGCCACGGCCAAGGCCGTTTCCGACGAACTCGGTAAAGCCAAAGACCTCTCGCCCGAAGAGGCCGACAAGCTTTACCATACCATCGGCCTCGGCGCCTTGAAGTATTTCATCCTCAAGGTCGACCCCAAGAAGACCATGCTCTTCAACCCCGAGGAGTCCATCGACTTCAACGGCAACACGGGACCGTTTGTGCAGTACACCCACGCCCGCATCTGCTCCGTTTTGCGCAAGGCCGAAGAACAAGGCATCAAGCTCGAAAGCGAGGTGAAGGTCTGCGACTTGCAGCCGAAGGAGAAGGAAATCATCGTGATGATGTACGGCTGGCCGATGGTCTTGAACCAAGCTGCCGAGAACCGCAGCCCCGCTATGATTGCCAACTTTATCTTCGACCTCGCCAAGGAATTCAACCAGTTCTACCAAGAGTGCAGCATCCTGAAGGAGCCTGACGCCGACCGCCGCATGTTCCGCTTGCAGGTGTGCGACATGGTGGCTGCCTTGCTGCGCAATGCGTCTGAATTGCTTGGTATCGGGATGCCCAATAGGATGTAGTAATGAACGTGTTCTACATACCAGGAGCCACTGAAGGCCTGACGACCTTGCCCGAGGACGAGTCGAAGCACTGCGTCAAGGTGCTGCGCATGACCGAGGGCGAGCGGTTTTGCGTGACCAACGGCGAAGGCTACCTCTTCGACGCCGAACTTGTTGAGGCCTTGCCAAAACGGGCTACCGTCAACCTGACGAACCAACGCAAAGGATATGACCATTGGGGTTTCCGCCTCGAAATCGCCATCGCTCCGACCAAACTCAACGAGCGCACGGAGTGGTTTTTGGAGAAGGCAACGGAAATCGGTATTGACCGCGTGAGACTGTTCACCTCGTACCATTCCGAGCGCCGTGCCGCCAACGTGGAACGTTTCCAAAAGGTGATGGTGGCGGCGATGAAGCAAAGCATCAAGTCGCGCCTTCCGAAAGTGGAGGAATTGGTTTCTTTTGAAAAACTGGTAAAGCAACCTTTTGAAGGACAGAAGTTTATAGCGTGGATTGACGATGATGTGAAAGACTGTCTCTGCGACCTATATAATAAAGGTGCAAACGCCTTGGTGCTCATCGGGCCGGAAGGCGACTTCAGCCCCGAGGAAGTGGCCTTGGCCAAGGAGAACGGCTTTGTGCCATGCAGCCTCGGCGAGGCGCGTTTGCGTACCGAAACAGCGGCACTCGTGACTTGCCATACCATCCAACTTATCAACCAAATGAAATGAGAAAACTATTGATTGTCATATTGTTGTCGTTTTCGTTTGCGGCCTCGGCCCAGCAACTCAATATCGCCTTGCTGAAATACCGTGGCGGTGGCGACTGGTACGGCAACCCGACCTCGCTGCCCAACTTGGTGCGTTTCTGCAACCAAGAAATCGGCACCGACATCAATCCAAACGTTCCGACCGTGGAGCCGTCGAGTCCCGACTTATTCAACTATCCCTACGTCTACATGACGGGCCACGGCAACGTCGTCTTCGATGCAGCCGAGGCGCAAAACCTGCGCAACTACATGCTGGCAGGCGGTTTCCTCCACATCGACGACAACTACGGCATTCGGCAATACATCGAGCCTCAGATGAAAAAGGTGTTTCCCGAATTGGACTTTGTGGAACTGCCGCACACGCACGAGATTTTCACGAAACCCTACGCTTTCCCCAACGGCCTGCCCAAAATACACGAGCACGACAACAAGCCGCCACAGCTTTTCGCTTTGATTTACGAAGGCCGAATCGTGTGCATCTTCACCTACGAGTGCGACCTCGGCGACGGTTGGGAAGATCAGCGCGTACACCACGACTCGCAGGAAACCCGAGAAAAAGCCCTGAAAATGGGCGCGAACATCTTACGCTATGTATTCACAAAATAACATATGCGACCTCGAAGAGGTCAAACGCACGAAGTGCTATTAACACCGTACAAGCGGAGCGCAGTGCGGTGAGACCCGTACAGGCGGAGCGCAGTGCGGTGGAAAAAGAACATAAACAAACTAGAATATGGAAACCGAAAAAAGAAAATGCCTCTACTGCGGCGAGCCGATCTACGGACGCATGGACAAGAAGTTCTGCTGCGACTCGTGCCGCAACAGCTATAACTACGAGAAGACGCACAAACAGACCAACATCGTGCGCAACATCAACGCGATCTTGGCGCGAAACCACAATATCCTTGAGGAACTGAACGATAAGGGGAAAAGCTTTGCCACACGGCAACAGATGGCCGAGAAAGGCTTTGATTTCAAGTATTTCACTCATCTTTACAAGACGAAAACCGGTTCGGTGTATTACATCGTTTACGACCAAGCCTATCTGCCCAAAGATGGTAGCCCCGATATGTTCTTGTTGGTCAAGTTTGAGGAACGTTGAAAAAGGTTTTGATGTTGTGCGCTACGTTTCCATTGACCAAATCATTTCATTATACACACATGGCACCTTGTCGATTCACCATTTCCCATAGGCGGACTTGGTCGTTTCAGGTGTTTGCTTTATCCAATACCCGGTTGCATTCACTCTAATTTCACTCGGTTAATCCTCCCAAACAGTCTTTCCTTGTCGAAAAACACACTATAGGCATAACCACCATGCACCTTGAAAGCCTGTGGATAGATGCTGTTGCAGGCTTTCTGTCCCATCCCTACTGTGCCTTTAGCTGGGTCGTAAAGCCCAAGATAATGGATTCCGTTTTGAACGAAAAGGCCGTAAGTTTTCCCAGTGACTTCATCCGTGAGGAACTGGTTCTTGAAATACTTCTCGCCTGAAACGACCTTCAAAGGCCGCTTTCCAGTGACCTGAAAATCCTTGTCCACCTCTACAATCTCGTATTTTTCCAAATCGATGAGTTGGATGAAGTCGTCGAATTTCAAGGCTGTCGTGTGGTATTCAGCGGCTTGGATTTTGCAATACCATTGAATTAGCTGTACTAAACCAGGATTCTCAGCCAGTCTCAACAAATTGCCATTCCAAACGCCCAACAGGATTTCGTTTTCGTTTTCATCAGCTACTGCATGATACAAAGCATAGATTTCGCTCAAATAGGACTGGCAAACTTCCACGGCCTCCCAGTCGATGAAGCGGTGCAGGAAATGTCTCTGTTTCAGCGTGTCGTTTTTCAAGACATAGGAATAGGTCTGTGCCTGCCCGTGGAACTCTTTGACGAAATAGTCATCTTTTTCGTAGGCCGTATTGCGCAGCAGGTAGCCGTCGCCGAACTCAAACACGACCTTCCTGATCTTTTCGCGATACTGTTCGTTGGTGAAAGCCGAAACGGGGAGGGCGGTTCCCTTTTCGTCAAAATACACTTGCAGGCAACTGTCTTGCCCGACCAAGATATGGTTGCCGAAGCTGTCCGTGTAAAGGTAGTCATAAATGCCGTTGAACGCGGTGGTGGTCATGGCGTTCCCCTCGCTGTCGAGCAGTGTCAAGGCGGATTGCTTCTTGCTGTTTTCGAGCACCATGACAAGGTCGCCTGCAAAATCGATGTCGGAGATGTTGGAAAGTTTTGGGCTTCGGTAGAAGTCGCTGTAGGCCGAAACGCCCACTTCCTGAAGGTCGTAGCTCATCTTCCGCATCCTGAAACTGATGTTGATGGAATCGCGCTGCAATTGCCTCGGCGTGAGGCTCACAACGGTATCTTGGTAGCCGATGCAGGAGTAATACAGGTTGACGGCTTCTGTTCGGTCGTAAATCGGCAACTCATAATGGCCTTTGGCATCGGTGCTGGTGCCGTAAGGCGTATTGGCGATGCTGATGTTCACGTTTTCTACGTTGAGGTTGCCGAAGACAATTGTTGCCTGCTGAGCCGAAGCACAAAATGCCATGCCAATAAATATGACAATCAGGTATATTCGTTTCATTTTCATTTTTTTTGTTCGGTTGGTTATCCTCTTAATACGATTTTTTCAGCCTCAGTTGGAATGTGATTGTCATCTAAATACATTTTACTATGCGTTTGTTGAGGACTGAAAGCCTGTGCTTCCCAACAGCAAAGGCTCAAGGCGCAAAGGCCTGTGAAAATGAAAACTCTTTTCTTCATGACGTTTGAATTTAAATGATACATAAACATAAAATCGTGTTCGAATTTCTGAACGCGAAAATACGCCACAGAATAAGCATTACGAACACTCCAAGCTTATCGTTCCGAACTTTTTGTTTTTGGTTGGAGTTTAAAATATTGGTATACAGAAAAATAAATCCTTTTCAATTCCGAACTTTTTTTCTAATCGTTCTGAATTTTCAGGTTTGATTTGGCGGTTTAATGGCAAAACAGGGGATACTTTTAAGCCTTTTAGGAGGCTTTTTGGGCTTTTTTTGCCATTTTCTTCTTCACGCTGGTGCGCAATTTGTCCACCATGAACACGCTGGTGTCAAGCAACACGGCAGCGTCGTTTCTTGAGACGTCCACATACGACAAGAGAAGAACCTTCTGTTCCATTTCCGTCAGTTCAGGGTATTGCAAGGCGAGTTCTTTTCTCATGCCCGGAAATTGCGAGTCGAAAGTTTTCAGCATAGCTTCCCAATATTCCTGATTGCCCAAAACGCTGTATTTCAATGCCTCCAACAAGGCTGAGTCCATCTTGTTCCCGAGGTAAACCGCCATTTTCTGCATGATCTGTTGTTCTTTCAACAAGGCTTTGGAAAGCTTCTTGTCGCTGGCCTCGTATGCGTTTTTGTATTTTTCTGCTTGATTGGCAAGGGTTTGTCGGGCTTCTTCCGTTTCCTGGTGCTTTTGCTCCAAATCGTGATGCGCTTTCCTTACGGCCTCGCTTTGCTTGGCCAATTCCTCGTTTTGCTGCATAAAGCGGAGCAGGTTGGCCCTGATTTCGGCTTCCTGTCTTCTGATTCTTGCCAAGCGGATTTGGGATATTACAAACGCTAATAGCACTAATGCCGCCGCGATACTCAAAACGATGATAAGACGCTGTCTTCGTATCACTTTCTGACTCATCACGTTTTGCAAAGTCCCATAGTCATATTTCTGTTGGATTCCGTATATGTTGTCGCGGTCTTTCTGGTCTCTCACATCATTAAGCCATTTATCATATTGTTTCCAGTAGTACAGTGCCAATGAATCGTCGTTTTGGCTCTCCGCAAATTGAGAGAGAGACCTGTATGCGGATACTTTGGCTTCCATTTTTACTTGGGCATTGGGTAAAAGTGAATCAACATGTTTATAATAGTAACTAGCGGAATCCATTTCTCCCTCATCGAAATACACATTACCCATATTTAGATTAAGCAGCAACCGTTCTCTTTCATTTGTATTGAGATCGGAATTGCTTGCAATTTGTTTTAGGCAGGCTATGGCATGTCCATATTTTCCTTGCAATTGGTGGAGTACAGAATAATTGTTCAAGGCTTTATGCCTCACCTTATCAATACGGCCTTTTTTTGCATACAACAGGCTTTGTTGCAGGCAAACTTCGGCATTGTCAAAATTACCTTGCATTAAATAACATACAGCCATCATGTTCTGTACTAAAGCTTTTTCAGCAAAACGATTGCCAAAGCCAAAATCAGCAGCTTGGAGTAAAACAAGAGCCTCTTGCTCCATGCTGCCATCAAGAAGCATTTGCCCCATCCAATACTCCGCCACAGCCACGGCAAGGCTGTCGCCCGCCCGCCCGCCGTATTGCTCGGCCTCCTTGAAGGACTGCATTGCGGCGGTTTTCTCGCCATAGTGTTGCTGCACGAAGCCGCTGTAGAGCGCGGCGTGGGCGGCCTTGTCGAATTTCTTTTTCTTGGCGTAAAAGGCGGCGGCGCGTTCCAGTTCGGGGCTGGTGGAAAGGGTGGCGTGGTCGTCGAAGAAATCGTCGTCCATTAGGGGTGAGATTTCCTGCCCACGGTCGCCAAAGAGGGCCTCGGCCTGTAGCAAGGCCATGTCCATTCGCTGCCGCTCGCCGAAATAGACGGGCATACGCAACACGCTGTCAATCAGGCGGGCGGTGCTGTCGGGCAGGGTGTCGGCCAACCTTTCGGCACGGCGCACCATGCGCCTCGCCTCGTGCTGCGGGCTGTGGCAGGCAGCGAGGGTGAGCAACAGCAAAAAGCAGATGATGTGGCGCAGAGGCTTCATAACTTACCCTTTCAGCAACACCTCAGCCGCCTTCAAAGCCTCAGGCGTAATCTTGTCGTTACTAAGCATTTTGGCGATTTCACCGATGCGCTCTTCTTCATTTAACAGGCGGATGTGCGATTGCGTGCGTGCGCCATTATTGTCTTTATAAATGAAGTAATGGTGTTTGGCTTGACTGGCCACTTGGGGCAAGTGCGTGATGGCGACGAGTTGCACGGCTTCGCCCATCAGGCTCATGATGCCTCCGATTTTGGCGGCCACTTCGCCTGAAACGCCCGTGTCGATCTCGTCGAAGATGAGGGTGGGGATGTAGTTGTAGCTTGAAACGGCACTCTTGATGGAGAGCATCAGGCGTGAGAGTTCGCCGCCCGAAGCCACGCGGCTCACCTCGGCAGGCGCGATGCCCTTGTTGGCCGAAAAGAGGAAACGGATGCTGTCGGAGCCTTTGTTTCCAAAGTTTTCTTGGCTTTCCACTTCCACCACGAATTGCGCAAACGGCATGGCCAATTGGCGCACTAAGGCAACAACTTTCTCGCCGAAGGCAACGGCGGCTTGGCAACGTTTTTCGTGCAAGGTTTTGGCAAGGGCTGAAAGCTGTTTCTCGCAGCCTTTCAGTTCTTTATCTACCTTTTCGATGGCTTCGTCGATGTTCTCGAAGGCGTTCACTTTCTCGGCAAGGCTGTCGCGCAAGGCCATCAAGTCCTCGAAATCGCTGACGCGATGCTTCATCATCAGGCGGTTGAGGAGGTCGTAGCGTTCCTGAAGGCTTTGCAGTTGTTCTTCGTCAAATTGCGTATCATCCTCGCGGCGACGCAGGTCGTAGGCGATGTCTTTCAGTTCAACTTTCAGGTTTCCAATGCGTTCTCCAAGGTTTTCCGTGTCAGGCAAAAGGTGCTTCAGTCGCGAAAGGACAGAGGCCAACTCATTCATTTGTCCCAAAATGGCGGTTTCCGAGTCTTCCAAAAGCCCATTGGCTGTAACGAGCAACGTCTTGATTTCCTCTGAGTTCTCCATCACGCGAAGGGTTTGCTCGATGTCGGCGTATTCGCTTTCCTTCAGGTCGGCCTTGTCGAGTTCGTCGAGCTGGAACTTCAGATAGTCGTTCTCGGCGGTGTTTTTGGTCGCCATTTCTCGCAACTCGCTCAGTCTCCGCTTGATGACGTTGTAGTTGCCGTATTCGGCTTGGTAGTCGGACAAAACCATGCCGTTTTGCGCGATGTCGTCCAACAGGCGAAGTTGGAAATCGGCATCGGTGAGGAGCAGGGAGTCGTGTTGAGAGTGGATGTCAACCAATTGGCTTCCAATCTCTTTCATCGTTTGCAATGAAACAGGTGTGTCGTTGATGAAAGCTCGGCTTTTCTTTTGTGGACTGAGTTCGCGGCGGAAGATGCACTCGCTCTCAAAATCGAGGTCGTTTTCCTCGAAAAGTGGTTGCAAAGTATTGTCGTTCAGTTCAAAATGCGCCTCAACGACACATTTCTTGTCCTTGTCGTAGAGAACGCCTGTGTCGGCACGGTCGCCCAAAGCGAAGCCCAGTGCGCCAAGCAGGATGGACTTGCCGGCGCCGGTCTCGCCCGTGATGACGTTAAAGCCCCGATTGAAACCGATTTCCAGTTGTTCAATCAGGGCATAGTTGCTGATTTGCAATTGCTTGAGCATAAGTCTGATTACTTTCCAGGGCTTTGCAGGATGGCATCATAGCGCGACGACTGCGACGGGTCGATGGTTTTCATGATGTTGGAGGCCGTCGTTTTTTCCTTTTGGCTGCCTTCAGAGAAGACTTGGATGATCTCGTCGCGTTTGGTCTCAACGATGAGTTGCAGGATGTAGCACATTGAGTTGCGCTCGTAGATGGACTGCAGGTTGGTCAGGGTGTTGAGTATGGTTTCTCGTCCCGGGTCGGGGTTTTCCGACATCACGTCAAGGCCTGTGCGGTGGTAGTCGTAGAGGAATTGGCGCAGGGGGCGGTAAGTGTCGTTGGTGAACTCGCTGATGATGGCGTAGCGGTTTTGGCGTCCTGTCGAGCTCCATCCGCCGTCGCCGTTCGAGTCTTGGGGTGCGGCTTTGGCGATTTGTTCGGCCACGGCATAGAACGGGTCGCCGCCATAAAGCGAGAACGAGTCGAAATCGAGGCCGAGAATGAGGTAAACATAAAAGCCGAGCGTGCTGGTGAGGTTGGAGATGTAAGTGTTTGGGTTGAAGTCAAGCGACTGACCGTCGGTGTATTGGAAGATGAAGTTCTTGTCGAGATAGTTGAACAGGGGCGAGTTGTAGTTCGACTTGTAAACAGGACGGTTCGAAGCCACGTTGATTTCGGCGGTGAAGTATTCGTTGCTTCGGCTTTTGACGTTGATGAGGATGGAGCACTCGATTTTTTCAGCCTGCCTGATGTTGATGTCGCTGAACTTGGTGTTGTTCAAGAAGTCGTACAAGGCGGTTTGCAAGTTTTGGAATATGGTCTTGTCCGAGCCTTCAACTTGGTTGGAATTGACGCGGACGTTGCATTTCAGTTCTTGAGCCTTCAGCGTTCCGATGGGCAGAAGGAGAGCGAGCGTCATTAGGGCGGTGAGGAGTGTCCTTTTCATGGCTGCGTTCAGAATGCGTCTTGGGTTTCCTTGCTGGGGTTGCGGAAGTAGATTTCGTCATGCAAGAACTCGTGGATGGCAATCAGGGTGGGCTTTGGGAGCCGCTCGTAGAACTTGGCGATCTCAATCTGCTCGCGGTTCTCGAACACTTCCTCAAGGCTGTCGTTGGTCGAGGCGGAGAATGCCTCGATCTTGTCGTTGAGTTCCGCCTTCATCTGGCTGGCGATTTGGTTGGCCCTGATGGAAAGAATGGCCACGGTTTCGTAAATGTTGCCGGTTCCCTTGTAGAACTGGTCTTTTTGACGGGTGACCACCGTCGTTTCGGTTTTAATCTTCTTGAAATCCATTGTTGCGTTATTGTATGTTTTCTAGTTTCTTTCTTGCCTTGTTCGCCACGTTCTGTACATCGCGAAGGTAGCTGCTCTCAGGATAGAGGTACGACAGGGTGTTGCATTGCTCGATGCACGACTCGTAACGTTCGCGCTGCTTCTCGGGAACGCTGTTTTCGGCGAAGTCGAAGTAGATCGTGGCCATGTTGAGGAGAATTTCCTCGCGGTGCTTGGTGTTGGGGTAGTTTTTCAGCAGGTTCTCGAATGAGGTGATGGCCGCGCTGTAGTTCTGCATGCGGTAGAAGAGCTTGCAGATGTTGTAGTCCTTTTCCTCGAGCTTCTCGTTCAGTTTGTCCATCAACTGCTCGGCACGTGCCAGGCTGTCACTTTGCGGATAGCGCTCGGTGAAGCCTTTCAGTTGGTTGATGGCCGTGTGGGTGTTGGTTTGGTCCAGGCCTGACTCGGGCGAGAGCAGATAGCTGCAATAGGCGTTCATGAACGCTGCTTTCTCGGCGTTCTTGGAGAAGGGGTACGACTGCGTGAAACGGTTGAAGTAGTACCCGGCAATCTCGTATTCGTTTTGGTAATAGTAGCATTGTGCCGTCTTGTAGGTGATGTTTTCGCCACGTGGCGTGTTGCGGAACGAGGCCTGAAGCAGGTCGAACAGCTGCAGGGCGCGGTTGTAGTCGCCCCTTTCGTAGAAGTCCATCGCCACCTCATACTTCATCTCGTTGTCGGTGCTTTTGATCATGCGGTTGAAGTCGTTGCATGAGCAGAGTGCAACGAGACCGAACAATGCCATTATCAGGATCCTGTTTTTCATCGGGCTGCAAAATTACTCATTTTTTGCCTAATAACGTCTTGTTTTTCTTTTTATTTTTCGATGACGAGCTTTTCGACGCGGTTTCCGCTTGCGCCGCTGAGTTGCAGGAAGTAGATTCCTTGTCGAAGCTGGCTGGCATCGATTTCGGTAGTGCCTTTGCCGATGCCGGAAAGGATGCGCTGCCCCAGGCTGCTGTAAAGCGTGAAGGAGAACTCGCCTTCTGCCTCCATGGTGAAACGGCCTGGGTTGGGGTTGGGGAATGCCTTCAGGCTTTCGGTTGCGTTTTCGCCGACAGCCTCATTGTGGATGCTGGTCAACAGGGCCTTCCATCCGGTGAGTCCGGTGCGGTTGTCGGTGGTGAAATGGAAAGTGAGTGCGCCTTCGGCGTTGGTGGCGGTGATGCTGCCAGGGTTTTGCGTCCCCGAGTAATTGCCGATGAGCGGAGCGCTGGTCGTTGTGCCATCATAGATGCTGAGGATGTCCAAGCCTGCTTCTGTCTTGAAGCCCAAGAAGTTGGCGTTGAGTTTGTCGTGTGGATTGGCTGGCCTAAGCGTGGCGGTGACGTTTTCGTTGTTTCCGTAATGCCCACAAATGCCTCCAGAGGGATAGAACAGCCCTTCGCGGAGGCTGGTGGAGCCGTTTGCGAGGAAATAAGGCTCATACACCTGAATCAGGTTGGGTTGGGTGAGGGTCGCGCTTTGGCCATTGGCCTTGGTGATGGTGAGTGTAACATCGTAATTTCCAGGTGTTTGGTATTCGACGATTGGATTCCTCTCGCTCGAAACGGAGGGTGTCCCACCAGGGAATTCCCACTGCCAGTGGAGGATGCCGGCTCCCTTCGACTTGTCGGAGAACCTGACCTCGCCTTGGGTGGGGATGGTTTTCTCGTCATAGTCGAAATTGGCGATTAGCGGGCTGCCATTGGGCACAAGTTGCACGTCTTTCGTCACGGATTGGCCATCGCTTACACTGACATTAATTGTTTGTGATTCATATCCGTATGCTGAATAAGTGACGGAGTAGGCGCCGCCCTTGATGGGCCTGTGGTAGTCGCCCGTGGGCCAGTGAGAACCGACTTCCGAGCCATGATGGTCATGTCCCGTAATGCTGACTGTGGCCTCAACCGCCTCGCCTGTCACGGCATCGGTGATGGTGCCATGGATTCCGTTGAGGCACTGCTCCATGTAGCTCAACATGCTGTTGTGGTTATAGTTCCAATACATGGGCATCAGCGAGGCGTTGGGCGTGTAGGAATTGGAACACTCGATGGTCACCTCGCGACATTGGGCGTAATAGTTCATGTAGTCCTGTCGGCTGCCCGAAATGGTGTACCACTGGTAGCCGTTGATGATGCCGTTGACGGCGTTGGGATGGGTCATGTTCATGTAGTTGGGGTCCCATTCGTGGCATTGGTCGGCGTATTCGTGGCAGACCATTTTCCACCAAGCGTCATCGGCATGGAGCGAGGGGTAGGTGTCCCAGGGGTAGTTCATCACCTCCGATCCGCCGTGGTAGTTGGCCGCCATGGTGAAATGATAGATTTGGGCAAGATCCATAAGCCACTGTGTCTCATGCTGATAGCACCAGTCTCCATCGGGGTGCGGCCCTTTGTCGAAGTCGGGGTAATGCCGGTTGAGGTCGATGTTGTTGGCGTTTTTGCGGCGTGCACCATCGACGGTGTGGTTGCCTCCGTAATAGGTGCCGTCGGGGTTGGTGTTGGGGCAGATGAAAATGTCCAAATGGTTGATTAAGTTTACGATACGGTCATCGTTGCTGTTGCAAAACTCGTCGATGAGGCGGAGAAGCAGCATGAAGCCGGTTGTTTCGTCGCCGTGCATGGTGCTGGTGTAGAGGAACTTGGGCTTGCCTTCGGGTTGCCCGTCGTTGATGCGGCACAACATGAGCTTGCGTCCGCTGTCCAAGGTGCCAAGTTCGAGATAGGTGCAGCGGTCGGGATGCTCGGCGGCAAAGGCCTGCATCATGCTCTCGTAGGCTTCGTATGTCGGGTAGGCGTCCCAGTCATAGGCTTCGCGGTGGCTGCCGTCCCACATGGCGTGTTTTTCGAGCAGCGAGGGCGGCGTTTGCAAAACGGGTTGGAGGCCAAGCTTGAGAAGAGTCTCAAATTCGTTTTGGTTGGCATAGCAGACAACGGTCTTTCCGTCAGTGCTTGCCACGGAACACAAGTCGCTGATAGCTTGGATTTCAGAGGGTTGGCTAACCGTGAGGGTGAAGAAATACTCACCACGGCTGCGCATCAGTTGTTCCAAATCCTTTTGGTTGCCTTGTGCGGTCAATTTGCCGCCGACAAGTAGCGCAAGCAGCAGAAAAACATGCCTCAGTTGCTTCATTCGATGACGATTTTTTCGGTTTCTGTTCCTTGTTTTCCAATGAATTGCAGGAAATAAACGCCTTGACGCAAGTCTTGTACCTCGATTTGGCTCTTGCCTTTGCAAACGCCTGAAAGGATGCATTGGCCGAGGCTGTTGAACAGCTGGTAATCCGTTTCGCCTTCAGCCTCGATGGTGAACGTGCCGTTGTT
Source organism: Bacteroidales bacterium (assembly GCA_017439405.1). Taxonomy (GTDB): domain Bacteria; phylum Bacteroidota; class Bacteroidia; order Bacteroidales; family F082; genus Limimorpha. The sequence goes on along the minus strand of JAFSJF010000074.1, from coordinate 36,584 downwards.
AGGGTTGGGATAGACCAGAACCTTGTCCATCGTGTTTTCGATGACATTGACATCGGGGATGACGGTTACTTGGATGGTGGCATAGACGGTGTTGCCTTCTCCGTCAGCGACGGTCACGGTGAATGCTTCGCTACTTGTCAGAGGTATAGTGTTGGTGATTTGGGCCTCGGGTTCGACCACCATTTCGGCGGGTTCCCAGCGATAGGTGTAGTTGCCGCTGCCTCCGAAGGCATAAACGCTAAGCTGCGAGGTCTGGCCCTCGTTGATGGTTTGTGGGTCGGCAAAGACCTCGATTTCAAGCGGCTCATGACCGGTGCCGATACAGTGTACTCGTGCAATCCAGCCTGCGGCGTTCGTGTTTTGGTCGGAAACGAAGTGGAAGGTCAGAGCACCATCAGGGTTGGTGGCGGTCACAGTGCCTGGACTGTTCGAGCCAGTGTATTCCCCGATTTGCGTGGCATCGGTGGAGGTGCCGTCGTGGATGTAGAGGAAGTCCCAACCGTTTTCGGCGGCGAATTCCTCAAACACGGCTTCGAGCATTCCGCCTGTTGCGGCGGGCAAGAAGGTCATCGTGTAGTCTTTGCGGTCTTGGTAGTTCGCAGTCGGGCCGCCATCGTCGTAGAACATGGCATCGCAGGTCTCGACGGTGCCGTTCTGCATATTGTAGGCCTCTGTCACATTGATGTAGTTGTGCTTGGTGACGGTCTCGCTCTCGCCATCGGCATTGGTCACGGTCAGCGTGACGTCATAGTTGCCGATGGTGTTGTAAGTGATGCCCGTGGGGTTTTGTTGGGTCGAGGAGGCCGGTTCGCCGCCTTCGAAAGTCCATTCCCAACTGACGAGGTTGGCTCCCCAGGTCAGGTCGGTGAAATTGATGCTGCCGTGAAGTGCGACATTGGTCATGCTGGCGGTGAAATCGGGGATGATGCCTTCACCAGCCACGAGTTGCACATTCAAGTTAATGGTTTCGTAATCAGCGATTGTTATGGTTTCCTCATGCGGATAATAGCCGCTGGCGGTGAAGGTCAGCGTGTAGGTGCCGCCCTTGATGGGGCGATGGTAGTCGCCGGCAGGCAAGTGGCTTCCCACGATGGAGTATTGGTCGTCGTGGCCAGTGATGGTGACGGTGGCTTCAAGTGGTTGGCCGGTCGTGGCATCGGTCACGGTGCCGTGGATGCCGTAGATGCACTGGCTCATGAAGGCGAAGATGGAGTTCTTGTTGTAGTTCCAGAAGTTGGGGAGTTGGCTGCCGTTAGGTAATTTTGTGTTGGAACACTCAATAGTGAGCTCGCGGCATTGGGCATAGCCATTCATGTAATCCTGACGACCGCCGCCAATCATGTACCATTGTGCGCCGTTGGTGATGCCGTTGTTGTAGTCGTTCATGTAGTTGGGACTCACCTGGTGGGTGAGGTCGGCGTATTCGTGGCTGATGAACTGGTACCAAGCGTCGTCGGCATGGAGCGTGTAGGTGTTGTCCCAAGGATAGTTCATCACCTCGGAGCCGCCGTGGTAGTTGGCGCCCATCACGAAGGAGTGGTCTTCGGCAAATTGCATAAACCATTCGGTTTCCTGCTGGTATGCGTTGCCGTCAGGGTGCGGACTGCCATGAGGGTCGGCGTAGTTGCGGTTCATGTCCACGCCGTTGGCGTTGTAGCGGGTGGCACCGTTCACGTTGTTGTTTCCGGCGTGGTAGGTTCCGTCGGGGTTGGTGTTCGGGCCAACAAAGAGGTCGATGTTGTCAAGCACGGTTTGGCACTCGGGCAACGAGGGGTTCTCAAGGATGTAGTCAATCATGCGGAGCATGAGGATCCAACCTGTGGTCTCATCGCCGTGGATGGTGCTGGTGTAGAGGAACTTAGGTTTTCCGGCGGCATCGCCATTGTTGATGTGCGCGATTAGGATTTTGCGACCGCTCGGCAAAGTCCCTAGTTCGATGATTTCGCACTTGTCAGGGTGGTCGGTGGCGAACTGGTACATCATGGCTTCGTAAGCCTCATAGGTCGGGTAGCTGTCCCAGTCGTATTCGGCGCGGTTGCTGCCGTCCCACATCTCCACTTTTTCGAGCATCGAGGGTGGAGTCAGGAGCGTTATTTTATAACCAAGTTTTTGGAAATCAGCAAATTCCTTTCTGTTGGCATAAGCGGTCACCAAATTGCCGTCCACGCAGTCCACCGAGATGGCGCGGGCAATGGCGCTCAAGTCGTCGCTGCCGTTCAGCGTGAAGGTGAAATAATACTCATTGCGCTGTTTCATGAGCTGGTTGAGTTCTTGCTGGCTTTTTTGCGCGAAAACGTTGCCGCAAACAACGACGGCAAGCATTAGGATAAAATAGCGGAAAATTTTCATTTTATTTGTAATTATTTGTTTTTCAATTGTTTCCATTCTTCTATAATGTCAGTTTCCACTTTTTCGTTCGCCGTGACCAAGGGGAGACGCAACACGTTCTCGCACAGCCCGATATGGCTCATCAGGCATTTGATTCCGGCGGGATTGCCGTCGGCGAAGATGAGTTGGTTCATGCGCAGCATGGCGTAATGCAGGCTCAGGGCTTCCTTGGTGCGACCATCTTTCATGGCTCGCATCATGCGGCTAAACTGGCTTGTGTAGGCGTTGGCGGCCACAGAAATCACGCCCGTGGCACCTAATGCCATCAAGGGTTGGGTGATGCCGTCGTCGCCCGAAAGCACATCGAAGTCGGCGGGCTTGTCGCGCAGTATCTCCATGATTTGCTGGAAGTTGCCCGAAGCCTCTTTCACCGCGATGATGTTGGGATGCTGGGCCAATTCCACGCAGGTGGCGGCTTGTAGATTCACGCCCACGCGACCTGGCACGTTATAAACCACCACAGGCACGGGACTGGCATCGGCGATGGCCTCGAGATGGGCTTTCATGCCGCGTTGGTTGGGCTTGTTATAATAAGGTATGACGCTCAAGATGCCGTCGATACCCGTAAAGTCTTGGTACTTAATGGCTTCGAACACGGCTTGCGTGTTGTTGCCGCCCATGCCGAGCATGACGGGCAGACGACCCTTGTTGGTTTTCAGTATCGTGCTGACAACCAGTTGCTTCTCTTCGACAGAAAGGGTTGGGGCTTCAGAAGTCGTTCCCAAGACGACCAAAAAGTCAGCGCCGTTGCCGATGACGTGGTTGACAATGTTTTCCAAAGCGTTTGTGTCAATGGAAAAATCGTGCTTGAAAGGCGTCACTAAGGCAATGCCGGTGCCTCTGAATGGATTGTGTTTCATTGCATTACATTATTTTGTGTTCTTTACTTTGTCCTTTTGTCTCGCAGTCATGTGACCCATGTTTATGGTTCTGTTCCCGCCAAGGCTTTCAGGTAGTTGTGCAGGACGAAGATGTTCGACACGGGGTCGGTGGCTTTGGGATTTTCTATGAGAAGGTCGTAAATCCTTTGGTACTTGCTTTGTTGGAAACCGACCCTGAAATCCGACTTAGGAAGGGTGCAGAGGTAGTCGCTGATGTCGCTGTTTTTGGCGGCCATGTTGATAATTATGTTGCTAGTCGGCAGTTTCCTGATAAACTCGTTCTTCTCAGATTTCAATACGCTCAAGAAGCCGAAGTCCTTGGGAGTGATTTCCGTATATAGGTCGCTCTGCAAGATGTTGTCTGACATTTGGTTGCAGAGGATGATGAACCCACAGCGGCTGGTGCCGAACAAGTTTTTGGTGCTATTTTCGATGTTCTTCACGATGCTTTTGTCACTCTCGTCAAGAACCATCAGTATGGAACTAATTCGCTGGAGATTTGGCATTTTTGCCATTGGCTTCTCCGCGAGGAAATGCTCCAAAGCACGGTTTAAGGCCCTATTCCTGAGGTAGGATGAAAAATTCATGCGGCAAATGTAGGCAAATTCCGTGAGATAGCACGTTGATTTGCCTAAAATCGCTAATTTTGCACCTCAATTCGATTACTGCTTTAACTATGCAGAACAAGCAAAAGAGTATGATTATCACGGTTTTGGGTAGCGGAACATCGCAAGGCGTACCCGTCATCGGGTGTACTTGTCCCGTGTGCCAAAGCAACGACCCGCGCGACAAGCGGCTGCGCACTTCCATCTTGATACAGACCGACGAGGTGACGCTCACCGTCGATGCCGGTCCCGACTTCCGCCAGCAGATGTTGCGCGAAAACGTCACCAAACTCGATGCGGTTCTGATTTCGCATGAGCACAAGGACCACATCGGTGGCCTCGACGACCTGCGACCTTACATCTTCATGCAGAAAAAGCCCATGACGCTTTATGTGGCCGACACTGCTTTGCCAGAGTTGAAACGCGAGTATTCCTACGCCTTCGACGAGCATCCCTATCCAGGCGCGCCTACCTACGACATCCGCCGTCTCGACGAAACGCCCTTTGACCTCGGTGACCTGCACATCGAACCTATCAAACTGAAGCATTTCACGCTGACTTGTTATGCTTTCCGCATCGGCAAATTCGCCTACGTCACCGATCTGAGCGAGATCTCAGAGGAAGCGATTGCAAAACTGCAAGGCGTTGAATACCTGATTATTGAGGCGTTGCAAAAGAAGAAACACTACTCGCATCTCACTTTGGACGAGGCGATTGAAATAGCAAAAAGGGTGGGGGCGAAGAAGACTTGGTTCACGCACTGCAGCCACAGCATGGGCCTCGGCGCCGACATCAACCGTGAGCTCCCCGAAGGCATGATGCTCGCCTACGATGGACTGAAAATTGAAATATAGAAACTACGAATTGGACGAATTATACGAATATGATATTCGGAATCAGAATTTTGCGGCCAAGGCCGCTAATGAATACGAATCTTGCCCGCTGTCGAATTCGTATGAAATTGGATGCTTGCATCCTCATAATTCTCAAAAGAGTTTCGTGACATTCGTGTAATTCGTAGTTGTTTAATGCATAAAACGATGAAAGCAACCTATTCCCAAAGACTGATCAAACTCGCCGACCTCAACCACCACCAGACGTTTTTCGCAGGTCGTTGCTCCGAGTATTTTCTGGAAAGCTCCTATTTTGCTGTGGCGCAGTATGTTGACACGAAGGATACCGTCCTTCTTGTGCTCCACGGAATCGACTTCAAGTTCCCGATTTTCGCGGGCGATATTGTCACTTTTGAGAGCAAAGTCGTCGCCGCAGGGCGCAGCACTTTGACGGTTTACACGAAGATGTACCGCAGCCGTGAGCCCGAAAAAATCGCCGCCGACGGCTTCGCCACCTTCTCCTATTTGGACGAAAACCACCATTCCCGTCCGCACGGCATCACCCTTGAGCCAGAGACCGACGAGGAAAGATTCTTGCAGCAACAGGCCTTGGAAGTCATGGAAGACTCGAAACGGAGGGCAAAGGCAATGAATGGGCTTGGGAAAAATTTGTAAAAAGAACCTTTCTTTGAAAAAATGTGTATTTTTGCAAAAAATTGAGCAATTATGAAAGTCGGCCAACTTGTGAAAATCAGCCCTTATCTCACCCATTTGCCCGAATGGGTGGTAGGCGAAGTGATTGAGGTAGAGAACAATCCGTATCGTGGTATTGTCATAGCCGCAAAAGACAATCTCGGTCGCATTTTCTGGGGCGAGAGCGATTATTTTGAACCTGTCAACGAGAAGGAGCTATGTTTGCAATAGCCTTTGACATGGTTGTCGCTGATTTGGAGAAGCATTACGGCGAGCCTTACAACAATGCTTATTATGAAATCAAGCATGTGTTGGCAGATTATGATTTTGACAATCTGCAAGGCAGCGTCTATTTGACCACCAATCCAAGTTTGGCGAATCTTTACAATGCCATACAAGCCTTGAGTAGCATCGAATGGTTTAGGAAATCCATTCGCGACATTCGCGGATTTAAGGTTGAAGATTGGTCGGATTTCACTGATTCCGTGAAACATCCTGAGAAGAATCAGCCGAAACCGAAAGCGAGGAAACGTTAAATCGTAAGCTCCTTCGGATAACAAATAAAGTGCTTCACGACAGGCTGCGACAAAACCGAGATATTCAGTTGGTCGGAGGCCTCGCTGATGTCTTTCATCGTGCCGTCCTTGTATAATATGTTGATGGCCGACTTCTTGGGATGGTAGGCGTGGTTCGATGAAACGCCCTGCAAAAGCATGAAATCCGCCTCCTCCCAACTCCAACCGTAAAGCTGTGCAATCCTTTTGCGAATGTCGTCGATGTAGTTCGGTTCAAATTCCGATTCCTGCATTTCGATTCTAAACAAATGTCTGTCAGTCAAGCGTCTGCAAAGCTCTGAAAGCACGCGGTCTTGGTCGTTGCACCAGGCTTTGACGGCGGTCATCACGTCGTAGTCGTCCAATTGGCAGAACTGGTCGAGGACGAAATCGGGGTCGTGGCCGTCCTCGAAAGGCTGTTGGTTCTTGAGAAAGAACGACAGGGCAGGGGTGGCAAAAAGGTCGCGCTCCTGGCTGAGCATCTTGGCGCGTTTCAGGATGTTGCGCAGCATGTACTCGGCACTCAGAACCGCCTTGTGCATATACACCTGCCAATACATGATGCGCCGCGCCACGATGAAACTCTCTACGGAATAGATGCCCTTCGCCTCGATAGCGAGTTCATTTCCAACCACTTCCATCATCTCCAACAGTCGCTCAGCGTTCACGCTGCCCTCGGCCACGCCTGTGAAGAAGCTGTCGCGCTTCAGGTAGTCGATGCGGTCGACATCCAACTGACTGGAAATGAGTTTGCTGAGGAATCCTTTCTCGTAATCGCCCTTGAAAAATTTGATGGCCAAGTCGAGCCGCCCGCCGTGGATTGCGTTGAACTTCTGCATCACCTTCAGCGAAAGCTCTTCGTGCGTGACTCCTTGAACGATGGTGTTCTCCAAGGTGTGCGAAAACGGGCCGTGGCCACTGTCGTGCAGCAGAATGGCCAACGAAGCGGCTTCAAGTTCCTCATCAGTGATGTCATAGCCCTTGCCGCGCAAAAGTTGTATGGCGCGCCGCATCAGGTGCATGGTGCCGAGGCTGTGGGCAAAGCGCGTGTGGTTCGCGCCCGGATACACCAAATTGGTCAAGCTGACTTGCTTGATACGCCTAAGCCTTTGGAAATAGGGGTGTTCGATGATGTCGAAATGCAGTTCGTCAGGGATGCTGACGAAGCCGTAGATCGGGTCGTTGAAGATTTTCTTTTTGTTGGGGGAGGTTGCCATATCTTATTTTCCGTAGAGGTCAGCGTGTGTTCCGGTTCTGACAAGTGTGATGAGTTGAATGGTTTTCTCTTTCTTGTAAATCAAAAGCCAATCGGGATTGACATGGCATTCGCGTTTGCCAATAAAATTGCCTTTCAAGGCATGGTCGTGGTTTTTGGCGGGCAGTTTTTCGTCATTGGCTAGTTTCTTCACCACATCAAAAAGCTCGTTCTCGTTGAGGCCACGTTTCTTTGCAAGTTTGATGTCGTGGTCAAATTTGCCTGTCGTTTTTACATTATAGAGCATGGATATGGCGCTTGAAGTCCTCAAAGTCGGTGAAAAGCGTTCCTTTCCCTTCGTCTGCTTCCTTGCAGGCTTCGAGGGTTAATTCGTAGTTAGTCTTACGTTTACGCTTTGCAGTGGTCTTTTTTTCCATGACAATGAAACCGTCGTTGTTGGCAAGGAATGTCGCAAGAGCATTCGCAAACGCACCACCAGCCTCATACCTTAATGTTATTGTTTCCATACCATTTTCGTATTACCGCGCAAAGATACACAAAGTTTTTTGTTTTGATGGATTTGCGGACAAAATAAAAGTCCTTTTTCCTCGTTTTCATACCAAAATCCTAGAACTATGGACAAAACCACCATCCTTTGGGCCGACGATGAGATTGACCTCCTGAAGCCCCATATCATGTTTCTCGAACAGAAAGGCTATGAAGTAGTTACGGCCAACAACGGCTCCGACGCCATCGACCTCGTGCGCCAACAGCACTTCGACATCGTATTCCTCGACGAGCAAATGCCGGGCATCTCGGGCATAGAGGCACTCGAAGTCATCAAGCGCGAATACCCCAACCTCCCCGTGGTGATGATCACCAAGAGCGAGGAAGAACGTATCATGGAAGACGCAATCGGTTCTAACATAGCGGATTACCTTATAAAACCCGTGAATCCGAACCAGATTCTGCTTTCGCTGAAACGCAACCTCGAAAACCGCACCCTTCGCGACGAGAAGTCATCGATGAAATACCAACAGGAGTTCCGCAAAATCAGCATGGACCTCAACAACAACCTCAACTTCGACGAGTGGGTCGACCTCTATAAGAACTTGGTTCGCTGGGAGTTGGAACTGCAAAAATCGACCGACGAGGGCATCAAGGGCATCCTCGCCGACCAAAAGCAGGAGGCCAACACGCAGTTCACACGCTACATCGAGCGCAACTATGTGGATTGGATTCAAGGTAAAACGGAGAAACCCGTGATGTCGCATACCGTGGTGCGCGACAAGGTGATTCCCCGCCTCGACGACAGCGACAAGCCGCTGTTTTTCATCGTGATAGACAACCTGCGCTACGACCAGTGGAAGGCCATCCAGCCGCTGATTGAGACCTATTTCCGCGTGGAGGCCGACGATGTGTATTACGCCATCCTGCCCACCACTACGCAATATGCCCGCAACGCGCTTTTTGCCGGACTGATGCCCCTCGAAATCCGTCGCCGCTACCGCCAATGGTGGGTCGATGAGGACGAGGAAGGCACCAAGAACCAGTTTGAAGGCGAACTCCTTGGCGAGCAACTGAAGCGTTTCGGCAAGAACATCAAGTACTCTTATAATAAGGTGTTGAACCTTGCGGCGGGCAAGAAACTCGCCGAGCAGATGGCCAACCTGATGGGTAACAAGCTGAATGTCATTGTGTATAACTTCGTCGATATGCTCTCGCACGCCCGCACGGAGATGGAAATCATCCGCGAGCTGGCCGACGACGAGGAAGCCTACCGTTCGCTGATGCACTCGTGGTTCGAGCATTCCAGCCTGTTCGACATGATGCGCTTCATCGCCGAGAAGGGCTGCGACATGGTCATCACCACCGACCACGGCTCCACTTACGTCGAGAAACCCGTGCGCATCTTGGGCGACCGCGAAGTGAACACCAACCTGCGCTACAAGTACGGTAAGAACTTGAAATACAACCCGAAAGAAGTCTTTGAGGTGAAAGACCCCGAGAAGGTTTTCCTGCCCAAGGCCAACCTCAGCACGACCTTCGTCTTCGCCGGCGAGAGCGACTTCTTCGCCTACCCGAACAACTACAACTATTACGTCAGCTATTACCGCAACACCTTCCAGCACGGCGGCATCTCGATGAATGAAATGCTGATCCCTGTGGCGCATCTCACGGCGAAACGGTAATTATTTCACGCAGAATACGCAGAACTATGGGAATCGCGAAGCAACGTAAATCAACAGCCGGTAGGTTTCTGCGGATTCTGCGATTTCTGCGTGAAGTGTAATTGATTTCTGCGTGAAATAAAAAATGTATTTTTGTGAGAAATTTCCAAAGCATGAAGTCCAAAGAATTTCATATTGTCGGCGTGGAGCGGCTTTCCGAAGTGTCTGACTATCTGCTCTCTATGCGCGACGAAGCCGACATCATCGCCTTCTACGGTGCCATGGGTGCGGGCAAGACGACCTTGATCAAGAACCTGTGCCACCGAATGGGTGTCACCGATGAGGTGAACAGCCCGACTTTCGCCATCGTCAATGAGTACGTTACCGAGGAAGGCGATTCGGTCTATCATTTTGATTTCTATAGGATTAAGAAGATTGAGGAAGCCTATGATATCGGTTTCGAGAACTACTTCGACAGCGGCAACCTCTGCCTCATCGAGTGGCCTGAAATGATCGAGCCGCTGATGCCTGAAAAGTACGTTCGCGTGGAGATTCGGCACGGCGAAACTGATGACGAACGGTTAATCAAATGTGAGTTGATAAACAATTGATTATGAGAAGATTGTTGTTTGTTTTCGGCGTATTGATCCCAATTCTGTTGACTTCGTGTTATTCTGTTGGGAATCAGAATTTTGAGGATTATGAAAGGCAGAAAGTGGCCGAAGTGATTGCCAACCACGATACGACGGTGCTTTATTTCATGGCTTCTTGGTGCCAGGCAGGACAGAGCGATTTTGAGAATAATTTGAAGCCTTATCTTGGCAAAGCCTCTGATTCTAAGGCGATTGTCGTTGTTTGCATTGGCGAGTTGGAGGATGTCATGCGCTTGAAAGGACTCAATGACAACGTGTTTCTGTTCAACAAGGCATCGCGGCAAGGCTTTTTCGACAAGATGTTTGTCAACAAAGAGAATAAGAATTTGCTAAAAAGCTATAAACGTGTGAATTATGTTCCGGTGGGGTTGGTTTGCAATCGCAATGGTGAGATTTTGAATTGGAACACCGACGAAAGCATAGATAGGACATACGGAATCATTTATCCTTATCTAATGGGTTGGAAATGTTCGACAAACTGAATAGTATCATCTCAGAAGCCTCAAAAGTCTTCATCCTGACCGATGAGAATGTAGCACCGTTTTGGCTGCCCGAAACGGAATATTGGTTGGGTCTCAAAAACGCGGTTGAAATCGTCATCCAGCCTGACGAGAAGCACAAAAACCTGCAAACCGTCCAGCGTATTTGGAAGACTTTGATGCGCCATCACGCCGACCGTAATGCCTTATTAATCAATCTTGGTGGTGGCGTGATTACCGACTTGGGCGGTTTTGCGGCCTCGACCTACAAACGCGGCATAAAGTTCATCAACGTGCCGACTACCTTGCTCGGCATGATTGACGCGGCGATAGGAGGGAAGACGGGCATCGACTTCGGTGGCGGCAAGAACCAAATCGGGACTTTCGCCGAGCCTTTGGGCGTCATCGTAAACCCTGTTTTTCTGCAGACATTGGATGAGCGTGAAATCTTCTCCGGCCTTGCCGAGATGTTGAAATACGGCTTCATCGCTGATGCCAACCTGCTGAATGTCAACTTGGAGAACTATCAGCAGCACATCGCTCGATGCGATGAAATCAAGCGGGAGATTGTGGCAACAGACCCAAAGGAAAAAGGTTTGCGCAAAGTCTTGAACTTCGGCCACACTTTAGGTCACGCCATCGAAAGCCATTGCCTGACAACGGATTACCCATTGCTTCATGGCGAAGCGGTGACCTTGGGAATGCAAGGGGCATTGTGGCTCTCGCTGAAACAATGTGGTTTGCAAGGGTCTGTTTTGCAAAACTTTGAAAACCAGTTTCCTATGTTGCTTTCTGAGGCTGAAGTTCAGCTTTCGGAAGCGGATGTCGATCCGATTATGAATTACCTGTCTTTCGACAAGAAAAACAAGGGTGAAAAACCGCAATTCGTTCTGCTTGAGGCGATTGGAAAACCCATTTGGGATGTGGAGGTCGATAAGGATTTGGTGAGACAAGCCATGCGATATGTGATACAAAAAGTGTCGTGCCGATGAAACTGCACTGCGACATCCAACTGCCTGCCAGCAAGAGCGAAAGCAATCGTGCTTTGATGCTTGCGGCATATGGCGACTTCGAGCCTGATTTCCAGAATGTTTCTGATTCAAATGATACACGCATTTTAGCCAATGCAATCAGTGAAATCAAAAACGGGAAGCGTGTTATCGACATCGCTGACTGCGGCACCGCTGCCCGTTTTCTGACGACATTTTTAGCTTGTCGCTCAGGAAATTGGCTCTTGACTGGCTCTGAACGCATGAAACAACGTCCCATCAAGCCGTTGGTGGATGCCTTGAGAAGACTCGGCACAAACATACAATACGCTGAAAAAGAGGGTTTTCTGCCTTTGAAAATCGAGGGAAAACCGCTTTCGGGCGGGAAAGTCCAAATCGGTATGAGTCAAAGCAGCCAGTTTGCCTCGTCTTTGCTTTTGGCGGCTCCAATGTGGCCGCAAGGCCTTGAACTTGAACTGATTGGCGAAAAGGCTTCTTTTCCTTATCTCGGAATGACCCTTGCCATGATGCGCCAATTTGGAGCCGATATCGGACAGTCCAAAAATGTCGTTAAAGCTGCTCATAGTCCATACAAGCCATATCAGTTTGTGATTGAAGCTGACTGGAGCGCGGCTTCGTATTGGTACGAAATCGCAGCGTTGAGTGAGGATTGCGAGATTCATTTGAGGGGCTTGACGCTTCCATCATTGCAGGGTGATGCTGTCATTGCGGAATGGATGTCGCAACTGGGCGTGGTCACTTTCATGGAAAAAGAGACTCTTGTCTTGAGAAAAGCCCCTTTTGTGAAACGCCCTTTGAAGTTTGATTTTTCAGCCCATCCCGACCTCTATCCAACCCTTGCCGCCACTTGCGCTGGATTAGGTGTCGAAGCCGAGTTTGTTGGCATTGACAATCTGCATCTTAAGGAATCGGATAGGGTGGTGGCTATGCAAGCGGAATTGGCGAAATTGGGTCAGCGGCCTGTGCATTTTTGCGCCCACAACGACCATCGTATTGTGATGGCCTTGGCCCCCTTGGCGATGAGGATTGGAACGGTGACCTTCGACCACCCAGAGGTGGTCATGAAGTCTTATCCAAAGTTTTGGTCGGACATTAGGCAACAGCTTGTTAAGATTTCCAACGGCTTGACGGACGGCCCGTTTTCGTCCGTCTTCCCTTGAATCGCTCAAAAAATTGGATAATTTTTCCGAAAAAATGGCGATTATTGGCTTTGGATAGCAACATTTTTCCTACTTTTGCGATTTCATTGCCTATGAATTATGGAAGTAGAGCTGTTTGTACCATGCATCGTTGACCAGTTTTTCCCCGAAGTGGCGGTCAGTACCATGAAAGTGCTTGAACGTGCTGGCGTTGAGGTGGAATACAATCCCGAACAGACTTGTTGTGGAAGGTTCGCCTATAATGTTGGCTTTGTGGAAGATGCGAAGGAATTAGGTGACAAGTTTCTCAACGATTTCTCAAATGAGCACCCAGTGGTTTCTCCTTCGGCGGCTTGCGTGCATTACATCAGGAAGCGTTTTCCGGAATTGTTCTTCAATACGGCAAACCACCTGAATTTCAAGAAAATGGTAGGAAATGTATTTGAACTGACTGATTTTTTGGTCAACCAACTGAAGTTTGACGACTTCGGGGCTGAGTTTCCGCATAAGGTGACTTTCCACGACAGTTGCAGTGCCTTGCGTGGCCTCGGTTTGGGCAAGGAAGCCCGACAGCTTTTGTCGAAGGTGAAAGGCCTGGAGCTGATTGAAATGAAGCAAACCGACATGTGCTGCGGTGCCGACCTCTCACTTGAACTCAACCACGAACCCATTGCGGTTGGAATGGCTAACCATAAGATTAAGAACGCTTTAAATACCGGCGCGGAGTACATCGTTTCAACTGATATGACCTGTTTGATGCATCAAAAGTCCTTCATCGAGAGGCAAGGACTACCCATTAAAGTGATTCATATCGCCGACGTGCTCGCCTCGGGTTGGGAGGGTACAAACGATGGAATCTAAATATTTTGTACATGAGAGCAGCTACGTCGATGACAACGTGAGCATCGGCGATGGCACCAAGATTTGGCATTTCTGCCACATCCAATCGGGTGCGGTGATTGGCAAAAACTGCTCGTTCGGTCAGAATGTGAACGTGGGCAACAATGTCAAAATCGGCGACAACGTGCGTGTCCAGAACAACGTCTCGATCTACGAAGGCGTTGAGATTGAGGACAATGTGTTTTGCGGCCCCAGTTGCGTGTTCACCAATGTGACCACGCCTCGGGCGCATTTCCCGGTGCATGGCGTATATGCCAAGACCAAGGTTTGCGAAGGCGCTTCGTTGGGTGCCAACTGCACGGTGGTCTGCGGCCATACGGTCGGCAAGAGTGCTCTCATTGCGGCGGGTGCTGTGGTGACCAAAGACGTGAAACCCTACGCGCTGATGGCCGGCGTGCCTGCCAAGCAAATCGGCTGGGTGTGCGAATGTGGCTGTCGTCTCGACGCAACGCTCCAGTGCACCTGCGGACGACGTTATCGTGAAATAAACGGACAACTTGAACAAACAAAGCCCTGAAGGGGCGACCCTAAATCAACAGGAGATTTCATCCCCCCGACAAAAACCCAAAGAAGAAATGCAATTCAGAGACCTAAAAACCCAATATGCCGCCCTGAAGGACGAAATGGATAAGGCCATCCTCGACGTGGTCGCCTCCAGCGCCTATGTCATGGGCCCGAAAATCAAGGAGATGGAAACGGCTTTTGCCGAATATGTCGGCGTGAAGCATTGCGTCGCTTGCAACAGCGGCACCGATGCCCTCTTGCTCGCACTGAAAGCATGGGATGTGAAACCCGGCGACGCTGTTTTCGTGCCGAGTTTCACCTTCTTCGCCTCGGCTGAGGTCATCGCCATGCAAGGCGCAACGCCCGTATTTGTTGATGTGGACAAAGATACGTTCAACATGGATGTGGCCGACCTCGAGCGCAAAATCGAGCAAACGGAAAAGGCTGGAAACCTCAAGCCGCGCGTCATCATCGCCGTGGATTTGTTCGGCCTGCCTGCTGATTTCAAGCTCATCCGCAAGGTGGCCGACAAGCATGGTCTTTTCGTGCTTGAAGACGGTGCTCAAGGCTTTGGCGGGCGAATCGGGGAACAAAAGGCCTGCACCTTCGGCGACATATCGACGACTTCGTTCTTCCCTGCCAAGCCCGTGGGTTGCTACGGCGACGGCGGCGCGGTGTTCACCGACAACGATGAATGGGCGCAACTCATTGATTCCTACCATGTTCACGGCAAGGGCAGCGACCGCTACGACAACATCCGTATCGGCATGAATTCACGCATGGACAGTATCCAGGCTGCCATCCTGATTGTCAAGCTGAAGGCGTTCAAGGAGTATGAGTTGGTCGATGTGAACAAGGTGGCGGCGCGTTATACGGAAAAACTTAAGGACGTGGTGAAAACGCCCATCGTGCCTGAGGGTTTCCATTCCAGTTGGGCGCAATACACGATTCAGGTCGAGAGCAAGGAAGTGAGGTCGCGCCTGCAAGAAGCCTTGAAAGCCAGCGACATCCCCACCGCCATCTATTACCCGATTCCGATGCACCGTCAGACGGCATTCAACTATCTGAATATCAACGATAACCTTTGCCCAGTCTCCGATAGGTTGGCCGATACGGTCATTTCCTTGCCGATACATCCCTACCTTTCGGAGGAAGACCAAAGCCGTATTTGCGATGCGGTGTGTGATGTTTTGAGATAAACGGTTTAAAATCAATTTGTTATGGTTGCGAAATCCAATAATCGAAAGCGAAAGTATGACTACGAAAGGCTTGTCGCAATGATTGCCCATTCGGAGACGCGCCATGCACCCAAGTTTGATGTGAGCCAAGCGCCAGCCGAGCTTCAGGAAGTGATTGCGGTGTGCAAGCAGCCCCGTGGCCCAGAGCGCTCGCAATGGCTGAACGATTATGTGGTGAAGTCGTGGTCGGTGTCCGATGGCGAGGCTGAGGTCTTGGTGTCGGCAGAACACCTGAACAAAACCCGTTATATCAACCGTTATCTGCGTCAAGCCAATGCCAAACTGAAGCAGGATGGCTATTTCGTGGGCAGTTTCGACACCGAGAAGATGCGGAGGATGAAGATTTTTGCCCATTATCCACAAATCGTTGCTTACATTGTCTATTTCTTCGACTTTTTATGGCATAGGATGTTTCCGAAACTTCCGCTGCTGAGGCGTTTCTATTACCTCTGCACCAACAAGGTGAGAAAGGTGATTCCGCGCCCTGAGATGCTGGGCCGGTTCTATTATTGCGGCTTCGACGTGGTGAGCGAGAAGTATATCCACGACCGTTATTACATCCTTGCCCAGAAAAAACGCGAGCCGAGCACCGAGCCACATACCAACGGCATGATTGTCAGGCTCAAGAGGGTGGGGAAGGACGGCAAGCTGTTCAACGTTTACAAGTTCAGGACGATGTATGCCTATTCCGAATTCTTGCAGGGGTATGTCTATGAAAACAACGACCTCGACAAGGGCGGCAAGTTCAAGGACGACTACCGCGTCACGGAGTGGGGCCGATGGCTGCGCCGCCTCTGGATTGACGAGTTGCC
This sequence comes from Bacteroidales bacterium, assembly GCA_017439405.1. Lineage (GTDB taxonomy): Bacteria > Bacteroidota > Bacteroidia > Bacteroidales > F082 > Limimorpha. Next base: position 20,529 of record JAFSJF010000074.1, on the reverse strand, counting down.
CACGGTTTTCAACATCCTCTTGGGACAAATGAAATTGGTGGGAGTGAGGCCGCTTAGCCAGCAATACTTTGATTTGTACAGCAAAGATTTACAACAATTTAGGGTAAAGACAAAACCAGGACTGTTCCCGCCATATTATGTCGATATGCCCGACACCTTGGAGGAAATCCAGGAGAGCGAGCGGCGCTATCTTGAAGCCTATTTCGAGCATCCGTTCCGCACCGACTGGCAATATTTCTGGAAAATCGTCGGAAACATCGTCTTCAAGGGGAAACGGTCGAAATGACGGGTGTTTTTTCTTTGTTTTTGCTTGCTTTATTGAAAAAAGCGTTATCTTTGCACTTGATTTATACGGTTCAAGGGATTGAGCCGTCTTTACAGACTTCTGCTTAGAATTGTTGGCTTACTTTTAAAAGGTTGAATTAAGGATAGTTATGTACGTTGAATGTGAGTCAGAAAGCGGAGCTGTACCCCAAAACCAACCATTTTCGGACATGAATCAATCGAATGAAAACTGGACTACGGTCATCAAGCCACGCAACAAGCTGCTTGAGGTGAACTTGAAGGAGCTGTGGGACTATCGTGACCTGATTTCGCTTTTCATCAAGCGGAACGTCATCACGCAATACAAGCAGACCATCCTCGGCCCGCTGTGGTACATCGTGCAGCCCGCCTTGTCGGTCATCATGTACATGATCGTGTTTGGCGGCATCGCTGGCATCCCGACCGATGGCGTGCCGCGACCGCTGTTCTACTTGGCAGGCACGTGCATGTGGCAGTATTTTTCAGATTGCCTGACCAAGACCTCCAACACCTTCGTGAGCAACGCAGGCATTTTCGGCAAAGTGTATTTCCCGAGGCTGGCCATGCCCATTTCCGACGTTCTTTCGAACCTGGTACGCTTCGGGATACAAGTTGCCTTTTTCTTGGTTATCTATTTGATTTACGGTGTTATAGGAGGGTCTGGGGCGCATTTCACTTGGTTCGCCCTGTTGTTCCCCTTGCTGGTGCTGATGTTGGCTGGGTTAGCCTTGGGCTTCGGCATCCTGTTCTCTTCCATGACGACCAAGTACCGCGACCTTCAGGTCTTGTTTTCCTTCGCGGTTTCGCTGTGGATGTATGCCACCCCGATAGTCTATCCTTTGTCGCAAACCAAGTCGATGTTCTGGAACGGGATTCCCGTACACAAGCTGATGTGCCTCAACCCGGTGACGCCCATCATCGAGACTTTCAAGTATGGTTTTCTCGGTTGCGGCGAGTTCGTCGGTTGGCGTTGGCTTGTCTATAGTTTTGTTTTCATGCTGGCTTTGTTGGCCTTGGGCATCGTGGTGTTCAACAAGGTGCAGCGCAGCTTCATGGATACGGTTTGATTGAGTTAGGAGTTAGGAGTTAGGAGTTAAGGGTTGATAGCCAAACGGTGAAAAACCGTAGAGCTTATTACACAATAATCTGACATAGCAGGTTTTAGGGCGATGAAAAGCATAACGAATTCCGCATCACATACATCTGCAATATGATTAAATATCTAAAATTCAAAATGGAAATAGACTATTGGGTCCGCGATTTCTCCGTTGGCGGGCACAATTACGATTTGTGGGAAGATGGAAGCGAATGGGAGGCTTTTAGGCGCGACTGCTCATTTATGATAGAAGGCGACTCGGTCATGCTTCTTATCGATGTGTCAAATGGGAAAGTGGCCAATTGGAAGGAAGGAATTGATGGAGAGTTTACAACTGTGAAGATTGTGGACCGTGGCTCTTACCAACTGCTTGATGAGAATATGGCAGTCCTGTGTGGTTATGATGGATACGTCCCGGACTTGCTCGGTATCGTTGAAAAATCATGGGGCGACTATCTTGAATTCCGAATCGGCAAGGACTGCTTTATCGAGGACTGGAGGTGCAACGACACACTACTGAAGGAGTTCATCGGGAACTGCGACGAATTCCAAAACAACGACGAGAAGATGGAGGAATTCCTCAATAAGGTTTTACCTGTAGAATTCCCAAAGTACCTATAGCTTATGCCTGATATTAAACAAATTTCGCCAATGCAGCCGAAAGCATTATACGAAGAAGCAATCCCTCGTGAAAGCATAAGCTGATCTTCATGTCAACTATGCTCGAGAAACGGTTATGTTACGATTATTCGGACAGCGATATAAATACTTTTTGATTCTCCAAATCTTGATAGATAAATACAGATGTCATCGGCAATAGAATTCAACAATACCAGCAAGCAATACCGCTTGGGCTTGGTCTCGACCAAGACGCTTAGCCACGACCTGAAAAGTGGGGAGTAAAAGAATAAAGAAGAATAAAAAATAAAAACAAGAATAAAGAAAAATAAAGGCAGCGTAAATGGATGGTTTAACAACCCAACATAACCTATTTCAGCCGACATTTGGAAACCGCCCCGACCTTTTCATTGGCCGTGATGGCGAGGTGGAGCAATTTATGGCAGGACTGAATGAGCCTATTGGCTCCAGAAATCGTTGTATGTTTTTTCTCGGACAAAGAGGGATGGGAAAAACAGCGCTTTTGCTCGAGTTGAGTGACCGCGCCGCTAAGGCCGGATATGTAGTTGCACGTGTGACCGCTCATGAGGGAATGCCAACTTCCATCATAGAACAGATTCAGCTCAACGGCTATGAGTACTTCAATGACGAGAAACGCCATTTGACAGGTGTCAATGCAGGTGTGCTTGGTTTCTCGTTTGGACTCACATTTTCCGATGTTACAGAAAAACAGTTTGGTTTCCGTGCGAAGATGTCGCTGTTGTGCGACAGGCTGGCAGAAAAAGGGAAGGGTGTGCTTATTCTAATCGATGAAGTTCGAACTTCGGCTGCGATGCGCGAGGTGGCTGCTTCATATCAAGAACTTGTGGGCGACCGTAAGAATATCGCTATAGGGATGGCCAGGTTGCCTCATGCTGTATCGGAACTGCTTAACGATAGTGTCCTCACTTTCCTGAATCGGGCGGTTAAAGTGAAGATTGGTACAATCTCACCTTTTTGATCAGAATGTACTATGAACAGGTTTTCGAATCGCTCGGTATCAAGATGTCTGACGAAATGTTGGATAAGGCAGCGGCCCTGACTCGTGGATTTCCTTATTTGATGCAACTTGTAGGTTATTATTTGACTCATTATGCCCAAATGAAAGGTGTGGTTGATGAAACAATAATGGCAAAGGCCGAAAAGTCTGCTTTGGGAGATTTGGAAGACAACGTGTTCAGACCGGTATTGGCTCCATTGTCAGATAATGACAGAGTATTCTTGAAAGCTATGGCGCAGTGTGGCGATACTGCTACCATAGCGGCGTTGCAATTGGAGCTTGGAAACGATGGACCAGCTATCCAGCCATACCGTAAGCGTTTGATAGACTCGGGTGTTATAGAGTCGCCGAGGAGGGGCGAACTCGTGTTTGCCGTGCCATATCTCTCAGATTATTTGCGTAAGGAGTAATTGTATTTGGATTCAACTATAAAAAACAGAAATAACATATAACTATGCCCACAGCAATAGAATTCAACAATATCAGTAAAATATACCGTTTGGGATTGGTTTCCACGCGGACGCTCAGCCACGACCTCAACCGGTGGTGGCAGACGGCTGTCTTGCACAAAGAAGACCCTTATTTGAAAATCGGCTCGGTGAACGACCGCTCCAAGGCCGCCGACAGCGAATATGTGTGGGCCTTGAAGGACATCGACTTCAAGGTGGAGCAAGGCGACGTGGTGGGCATCATCGGCAAGAACGGCGCAGGCAAGAGCACGCTGCTGAAGTTGCTCTCACGCGTGACAGGCCCCACCACAGGCACCATCAAGGCCAAAGGCCGCATCGGCTCACTGCTCGAGGTGGGCACGGGATTCCATCCAGAAATGACTGGACGCGAGAATATCTATATGAATGGTGCCATCTTAGGCATGACCAAGGCCGAAATCACCCGCAAATTGGATGAGATTGTGGATTTCTCCGGTTGCGAGCGTTATATCGACACGCCTGTGAAGCGTTATAGCAGCGGTATGATGGTTCGCCTCGGCTTTGCTGTGGCTGCTCATCTCGACCCCGAGATCCTTGTGGTGGACGAGGTGCTGGCTGTGGGCGATGCCGAGTTCCAGAAGAAGGCCATCGGAAAGATGCAGGATGTCTCGCAAGGGGAGGGAAGGACGGTGCTGTTTGTGAGCCATAATATGGCGAGTATAAGGGCGTTGTGCAAGCACGGGGTGCTTCTGGATAAAGGCCAAGTTGCTTTCTCTGGGAGTGTCAACGACACGGTGGCTGAGTATCTTCGCTATTCGGGTGTGGACGACGGGAAGGGCGCTCCTATGAAAACAAGCGTTTTTAATAAAGCTATGAAGATAGACAAAGTTGAGGTGAATGGTGCTGCGAATAATTCACTTCGTTTTGTGGGCAACGACCCTAAGGTGTTGGCTGTTTCGATAAGTGGCCAACTTGAAGTTGACATGAACCTTTCAGTTGAACTGTTTTTGTATGACAGGAACGAATCTTTGATTGCTCTTTATTCGCCTACCGATTGGGACGGCTCCACTCATCGCAAACCGAGCGGGAAGTTCACACTTGACGAAACTATTGAATTGCCCCAAACACTTACTTCGGGCGATTATAGTGTTTCGCTCCTTTTGTCTCAGAAAAACATTGAGCATGTGGCAAAAATCGACCATCTGGCTAATTTTGCGGTCGAGGAGTTTGCCAGCCCTATCACGGGCAGTGTTTTTAATCAAAGCTATTCAGGCAGTATTTTACTCCATCGTTATGACAAATGATTACCTTGTAACCATTGCCTCTACCACCTATAATATGGAGGCTTACATCGGCGAGGCTTTGGACAGTTGGCTGGCGCAAGAAACGTCGTTCCCTTTTGAAATTGTCGTTTCCGACGATGGAAGTACCGATGCAACCTGTGACGTGGTGAGAAGGTATATGGAAAAGTATCCCAACATCAGGCTGATAGCTACGGGCCATATCGGCAAGATGCCTAATTTCATCCGCTCGTTGAAAGAGTCGAAAGGGAAATATGTGGCGCTTTGCGATGGCGACGACTATTGGATTGACCATAAGAAACTCCAGAAGCAATTTGACTTTATGGAGGCGCACCCCGATTTTTCGGAGTGTTACACAAACTCGTATGTGTTGGATGTTACGACAGGCGAGAAGAAGATCGCCAAGACGCATATTTGGGATGTTGCTGATACCGAAGGATTGTTGGCACATCGTGATGATGATAATGTGCAGATGTCTCCAGGCCACACCTCGACATTCTTTTACCGTAACCAGTTTTTGGAAGAATACCCGGAATGGATGTATGGCGATGTGATGACGGATTTTCCACTTTACATGTTGATGTCGCGCTATGGTAAGGCAAAGTTTATCAACGAAGTGACAAGTGTTTACCGACATCGGCTGGACGGAGTGTCGAGTAAAGGCTGGAACAGTATTAGGGCTAATGAGAGGAGGATTTTTGTGTATGAAAATGTGAACCGGGATTTCGGTTACAAGTACAAAAGAATTATCAATCCTATCCTTGCCGATTATTACTATAATCTGAGTAAGCGATTCTACAAGTCGGGAAAAAAGGCAAAGGGTATTTCGGCTTTGTTGAAAGCTTTCTGTTATCATCCTGGGGTGATAAAGAAGCACAGTTTTTTCTCTCGTTGATTATAATTAAGGCAATATGGCTAAAATCTCGAAACTTCTGAAAGATCCTTATTTCACCATTGGTAACTACTGTTATAAACATTGTCCCAATGTTTTGCCGGACAAATGGTTTCTGAAAGTGGTGTGGAAGCAGACTTTTGGCTACGAGTTGGATTTGAGGCATCCTAAAACCTTCAATGAGAAGCTCCAATGGCTGAAACTATACGACAGGAAGCCTGAATACACGACCATGGTCGATAAATACAGAGCCAAGCAATGGGTGGCCGACCGTGTGGGCGAAGAGTATGTTATTCCCACATTGGCCGTGTACCAATCCGTGGATGAGATTGACCTGGACAAGTTGCCGGACCAGTTTGTGCTGAAATGCAACCATGACAGTGGCAACGTGGTGATTTGTAAGGATAAAACCACATTCGACATTGAGGCTGCGAAGAAAAAACTTGATGAGGCCTTGAAAAAGAATTATTATTGGAATTCACGCGAATGGCCCTACAAGAATGTTAAACGGTGCATCATTGCCGAGAAGTATCTTGATAGTGAAGAGAACGATGATTTGACAGACTATAAAATGATGACGTTCAACGCCAAGGTGAAGTGTTCTTTCACCTGTACGAACAGGAGAAGTGGACAGGGCTTGAATGTTACGTTTTTCGATACAGACTGGGAGCGGTTGCCGTTTGAACGGAACTACCCTGCGGATGCGCGGCCTATAGCTAAGCCCGCATCCTACACGGAGATGGTCGAAGTGGCGGAACGCCTTAGCGAGCATCTTCCGTTCTCGCGCATCGATTTCTATGAGGTGAAGGAGAGGCCTTATTTCGGCGAAATCACCTTGTACCCGGGCGCAGGGTTCGAGCCTTTCGAGCCCAAGGCGTGGGACGCGACATTGGGCGAGTGGATAGAGTTGCCTGAAAGAAATGTTAAATTATTTAAGTATCACGGGGGGGGGTATTAATAATATTTGTATTTTGTATATCCGAGAGTTTGAGAAGAATGCGTCTGCTGATTATAAGTTTTACACCTTCAATGGAGAGCCTAAGTTGTTCTACATCACATCAAATAGAGGAAAAGAGGGTGGCTTGAAAGAGAATTTTTTTGATTTGGAAGGAAATTTGTTGGAGATTAATCAGGATGGTTATGAAGCAAATCCATATACTCCCGAAATGCCAACAAACCTAAAAAAAATGATTGAGTTTTCGAGGTGCATGGCAAAAGGTACTTCCCATTTAAGAGTGGATTTTTATGAAGTGCATGAAAAATTATATGTGGGTGAATTGACACTTTACGATGGTGCTGGATTTGTTCCGTTTACTCCTGAGAAATATAACAGGATATTAGGTGATTGGATAAAACTGCCGATAGAATAAAGTAGTATGGAAGCAAAAGGGAAAAAGTCAATAAAAGTGTTGGTTACTGGCGCGGCCGGTTTCATAGGCTCGCGGCTTGCGTATGAGTTGGCCAAACGTGGCGACGATGTCGTTGGCGTCGACAGCATTAACGACTACTATGATACACGACTGAAATATGGCCGCTTGCGCGAGTGCGGCATCGATTGTAATGAAGCCTTGTGGAAGAATGAGTATAAAAGTGATATTTTCCCGAATTACCGCTTCATTAGGCTCTCGATAGATGATAAGGCAAGTGTTGATGCCTTGTTTGAAATGAACCTAACGACGACGGTGTTGCATACCGGGTTTACAATATAGGTTGCGGCCACCCCGTCCCATTGATGGATTTTATAGGGGAGTTGGAAGCGGCTTATGGGAAAAAGGCCGAAAAGGTGTTTCTGCCCATGCAACAAGGCGATGTGTATCAGACATACGCCGACACTTCTCTGCTGGAACACGACATGGGCTATCGCCCCCATTGGACACTTCACGACGGCATTGCGGAGTTTATGAAGTGGTATAAGAGTGAGAAGAATCCGCTGATATAAGCAAGGTGGCAATTTAATTGATTTATAAACAAGTAATTGCTTATGTTCCGTAAAATCAAACGTTATCTGCGCGACCCTTATTTCGCTTTGGGTTGCGATATGATAAAAAAATGTCCGAATCTTATGTCGGACAGATTCTTTATTGAGACCGAATGGCGACTTACAATGGATTATCCATTGAATCTCGACAATCCCTTAACATTTTGTGAGAAACTGCAATGGTTGAAATTGCATGACCATAATCCGTTGTATCATAAGTTGGTAGATAAGTATGAAGTCAAACAATGGGTGATGGATAGGATTGGTGTAGAACATGTCGTAAAAACTTACGGTGTGTACAATTCTGTCGATGAGATAGATTTTGATGCATTGCCTAACCAATTTGTGCTTAAATGCACGCACAATTCTGGCGGGCTTGTGGTTTGCAAGGATAAGAGGGGCCTGGATTTGCAGCATGTGAGAAATGTGTTCAAAGATGGGTTGAACAGTCAGGATTATTACTTGTGGAAAAGGGAATGGGCCTACAAAGGCGTGAAACCGCGAATTATAGCAGAAGAGTATATTGATTCCTTGGGTAAGCCAGAGAGTATCGAGTATAAGATAACATGTATCCATGGTAAAGTGAAAATGATAACCGTTTGTTCGGGTATCGCCCATGCGGAATTTGACATGCGTTTTAATGACCATTTTGATAGGGAAGGGAATCGGTTGCCTTTTTATGTGAACTATAAACCAGCTGGCTTGAACTTGCCAGATAAAGACCGCGTTCATGAAATGGTATCTATAGCAGAGTCATTATCAGAGGGGATACCTCAAGTTCGTGTGGATGTGTATGTTCATAAAGAGAAAATATATTTTGGCGAGATGACATTTTACACATGGGGCGGATTTATGAACTATAAACCTATAGAATGGGATGGGATTATGGGATCTTGGCTGGATTTAGGAATCAAGAAATAAAATGATGCGTTTCGCTGTCTATACCGTAATCACCGGCGGGTTCGACGAACTGAAGCAACCTTTGGCAGTTGATGATCGGTTTGATTATGTCGTCTTTTCCGATAGAGAAATTCAAGATTCTGGCGTCTGGGAGGTTCGGCTGATTAATCAACCGATCAATCAATCAATGCTCTCTCTACCCGCCAACAACCGTCAAAAGTCACGCTTGCCGAAAATCCGCCCGGATATTTTTCTCCCCGACTATGAAGCGACGTTGTATATTGATGGCAATATCTGTATCTGCTCCTCAAGGGTGTACGACCGATGCTCTGAGTTGTATGAAGCTGGCATAGAATGGGCTGGCATAAAACACCAAGGCCGACAGTGCCTCTACGACGAGCTGAATGCCATCATCGGTTTGGGCTGGGTGCACGACTACGACGTGCTTGACTGGTACGGCTTCCTGCACAAGGAAGGCTTCCCCGAGCAAGATTTCATGTTTGAGAACAACATCATTTTCCGCTTGAACACATCCTATGTCAAAGCTGTCGACGAATTGTGGTGGCGGAGCATCCAAGAGCAAAGGGTGAAGCGCGACCAGTTCTCGCTGATGTATGCCCTTTGGAAGAGGCCCGAAACCAAGACTACCTTCCTCCTCAATGCGGACGAGAACGCCTGGCGCAACGACGGCGCTTTTGTGTGCGACGAACACAAGCCCAACAAGCGCATCCTCGACAAGACCCTGTGGGAGAAGATGCGGAACCGTTACGTCAGGATGTTCTATTGGGACGGCGGATGGGAAATCTATTACACCCGATGGTTCGACAAACTGCTGAAATGGCCTTTTCCCCGTATAGCCATGCACCTGTGGACAGCATGGATGGCGGTGAGACACGACAGCGGATTCCTGCTGAAAAAAGCTTGGAATAAACTAAAACGAAATAATTGATAATGAGACTTCTGATTATTGGCGGCGGCGCGATTGCGGATTGCAATCACATACCCGCAGCAAAAAAAATATTGGATATCAACGATATCTACCTGGCAGAGCTGGATCAGCAACAAGCCGCCAAACTGAAGGCCAAGCACGGGTTGCAGCATGTGGTGGGCGACTACCGTGAGGCCTTGCCTTTTGTGGATGCCTGCATCATTTGCACCCCGCCACATGTGCATAATGCCATCCTCAAGGATTGCATCGCCGCCAGAAAACACGTGCTGTGCGAGAAACCCTTGTCGCCGTCGAGCACCGAAACGAAAGAGATACTGGCCAATGCCCCTGCCGACCTCGTTCTTGGCATGTGCCACAGCTACCGTTTCATGGCGAGCCGCATCGAGGTGCATCGTTTGGTTAAGGACGGGTTCTTTGGCGACGCCCCGTCGATCCGCATCCACGAAGGCGACCCCTCCAATTGGCCCACGGTTTCGGGCTACTGCTTCCGCAAGGAATTGGTGCCGGGCGGCGCGTTCTACGACAACGGCATCCATTCGGCCGATTTCTTGCTGTGGTGCCTTGGCACTCCTGATGTCGTCGAATATGAAGACGATGCCGCAGGCGGCTTGGAGAGCAACCTCAAGCTGAAGATGCAGTTCGGCAAGGCTCAAGGCTTCATGCAGATTAGCCGCACGATTACGCAATCCAACACTATTGTTGTGGAAGGTAATGGGCATAAGGCTGTTTTGGATGTGTATGACGGTTCGAAATATACGTTGGATGGCAAGGAAGTGACGTGCCAAGGCACGGGGTCTTCGCAATTGGAAAACTTCCTCAACGCCATTGATGGCAAAGAGCTGGTCGGCTGTACGATGGAGGAAGGCTTGGCCGTAATCGAACTGTTGGAGCGTTGCTATGCGCAGCGAGAGCCTAAGCTATATGAAAGAAAACCCGTTGGCGATTTGCAGGGGAAGACCGTTTTCGTCACGGGCGGGACCGGCTTCATTGGAGGTCAGTTAGTGGAGCAGCTGGTGCTGCACGAAGGAGCTAAGGTGCGTGTGCTGGTGCACACTTGGGGCAAGGCGGCCTATGTGAGCCGTTTCGACGTCGAGTTTGTGCAAGGCGACCTCTGCGATGCCGAGTCGATGACGGAGGCGACCAAGGGATGCGATTATATCATGCACCTTGCCATTCCGGGAGGTAAGGGACACGACGAGTTTGTCCAGAATAACGTGAAGGCTGTCGAGGCTTTGATGGCCGCCGCCAAAACCAACGGCATAAGGCACATTGTGCAGATGAGCAGCGTAGTAGTGCATGGCGAGACGGTGCCTCCCGACCTGACAGCTGATTCGCCTTTGGTTTCGTATGGCGACACCTATGCCGACGGCAAGCTGGCAGCTGAAAAACGCTTCTGGGAACTGCTGGACGAATACCGGCTGCATGGCACCATCATTCGGCCCACATACGTGTGGGGGCCTTATTCCATGTGGTACACCATCTACATCTTGCAGCAGATGAAGAAAGGAGAGTTCGCGTGGGTCGACGACGGCAACGGCGTCTGCAACGCGGTTTATGTGGGCAATGTGGTGGATATGTGTGTCCGCTGCTGCACCGAACCGGCTGCTGACCATCAGGCGTTCTTAGCCACCGACGGGGAGCAGGTCACGTGGCGCGAGTTCTTCGGGTATTATCTGCAAGCCATAGGCAAAAAGCCGGGCGACTATCCCTCGGTGCCGCTTAAAGACGGCGCTTTCAGGACGATGCGCCTGAACATCAAGAACGCCTTGTGGAAACGTATGGTGAAGCTGATGGACAGATACGAGGCTATGAAGCCCACCTCGCCGAAAAAGGCCTTGTGGCTTTACAAGGCCCCGCGAAAGTTGCTGAGACTGACCCGTAACGTGGTGATGAAAAACTTGCCTGAGAAAGACGCTACGGAGATGGCCATCTATAGCCAGACCAAGCCCATCGACGTGCAAAAGAACAAGGAAATTCTCGGTTTTACGCCCAGGTATTCTGTGAAAGAAGGCATGAAGCAGACCCTGCAGTGGATGCGCCTGAGCGATTTGTACGACTAAGGTATCTGATGTCAGTCGTCAAAAAGTGGGTACTTCTTGTCTAACTTCGAGATTTTGTCGAGTATAGGTCGCGTCATCCTGATTCTCAGCTGGTCGGCATACATGACAACAATAAGGAAAACAACGGAAAATAGTAAAGAGGCAAGGAGTTTGACGGGCCAAATCGCTGTAGCGGTCAGCCGGGCGGCGGTGTCATACCAAAGTGAGCGCGAATAAACGCCGTCTTGCAAGAGATAGGCGGCCAGCGTGCCGACAGCGAGCTTGTTGACGACGGGACTTTTGAAACTGAACGTCTGAAACAGCAGGAAAAACGCGATAGCCTCGATAACCAGAATCGGGTTGTTGTAATTGAAAGCCCACCAGAACGATGTCAGGTCATATTTGTGACCGAGGCAGGTGAGCACACCCCAAATCAGCGCACAAACGGCATAAACGGCGAAATATTTGCTTCTGCTCCTTTTTTCGGGGCGCGTGTAGCGGCGAAGATATGAGCCGATAACATACAGATAGACGAATTGCAGGAAATGATAGCCGCTGGTGTCGTATAGCGGTATTTGCCAGAAATAGCCGAAATACACCTGGCATATTGTCAAGCAGATGATGATGTAAAAGAGCTGTTTTTGCGGAAGCTGTTTGATGGCGGCGTTGAGGATTGGCGACAATAGCATCAGTATGACGTAGCAGTGGATGAACCACCAATTACCATGCGAAAGGATGAGAATGGAATAGTTTATCACACCCATGCCGATGTTTGCGTTGTCGTGCCATAGGTGGAAAAAGTATTCGATGAGTCCGTAGAAAGCGCAGACGAGGAAGATGTTGAAGATGCTTCTCCAGCGTAGGCGGATTTGGTAATACCCCGAAATGAGGACAAAGCAGTTGACGCCGATATAGAGAAACCCTTCGGTAAGCGTGGCAACGGCAGTGCCGGTGTCCAATGCCGAATCGGAGTGTACCACATCGGGGAAGATGGAATGGATGATAAAGTGGTGAAACATGATAAAGAACATGCAAACAATGCGCAGAAGCTCGTTGTTTGATTGTCTAATCAATTGATTTCCAGTATTTTGATTGGGGGGGGTAATTGTTTTGCTCATGTTTAGATTGATTTTTGCAAAGATATAAAAAATGTTTGATCGAACAAGCGTTTGCTCGTTTTTTAGTGTTTTGCTTCATATTAAGCAAAAGTAGGATACGTTGTCTTTCATGCAAAAAGACTGTTAATTGTAAAATAACATAGTCAAAATTACATAATTATGATGAATGATAATCCGATTAATATAGTTTGTGCTACCGACGACAATTACGCACCATATTGCGGCGTGATGCTGACTTCTGTGTTTGAGAACAACAGGAATAGGGAGTTAAATGCTTATGTTCTAATAGACAAGCCCTTGTCAGAGATCAATCAGAATAAACTTGAGCGGCTGGCGCAATCCTATCATACAAATATTCATTATTGCTTGGTAGATAACCAATTCTTCGCGAAATTCCCGCTACGCGGTTTTGGTGCCGAGCAAGGGCAATGGTCTATAGTCACTTATTATAGACTGTCTGCAGAAGAATTGTTGCCGAAAGAAGTCAAGAAAGTGCTGTATTTGGACTGCGACATCATTGTGGATGGCTCATTGGGAGAACTTTTTGACGCGGATTGGAATGGGATTGCAGCTGGTGTGGTTACGGATATATCATATAATCAAAAAGAGTTTTACGAGAGATTGCAGTATGAAGAAGAAAAGGGGTATTTCAATGCCGGCGTAGTGTTCATCAATCTGGAATACTGGCGTGAAAACAGTATAGGGCAACAATGTATGGATTATTTGGAGAATCATTACGATAGGATTTGGAATAATGACCAAGATGTGCTTAATGTCGTTTTGTGTGACAGAAAGAGGACTATGCCCATTATGTTTAATTATCAGGTTCAGTTTTTAATGCCTTATTTTTACGACACTTATTCTCCTCAAATGCAACGAGAGATTCGAGAGACCAAGCAACCTGTTATTATTCATTATGCATCTGAATTAAAGCCATGGATGGCATATTATTATGCATATCCGTTTTACAACACTTGGCGAAAATACAAAAGACTGTCTCCGTGGAGATTTATGCCGGAAGTATTACCAAAAACAAGAAAGATGGTGGCGTTTGTCAAACGCTATTTCATTTGGCCATTCGGTTTGTGGCTTAAGAAGCCGGAATTAATAAAAGAATAAAGTATAATGTGAATATTAGACTCTCCATAATAATTCCTTTTTATAATGTTGAGCCGTACATCGCCCGGTGCCTGGACAGCGTGTATCAGCAGGACATTCCTGAAGAGGACTACGAAGTCATCTGCGTGAACGACGGCTCGCCCGACCATTCTCGCGACATTGTGCTTGAATACCAAAAGAAGCATCCGAACCTCATCCTTGTGGAGCATGAGGTGAACAAGAAACTGGGTGCCGCACGCAACACAGGCCGCAAAATAGCCCGCGGAAAGTACATTTGGAACGTGGATTCGGACGACATGATCGCGCCGAATTGCCTCGGCGAGATATTGGAAATGTGCGAGAAGAATTGTTTAGATGTTTTTCTTTTTGGTTTTACAATGTTAAGGAATAACACCATGCAGGAAGAAAATGTTTGTTGGGCGGAGAATAAGGATGCCTTTTCAGGAATCACTTTTTGGAAGCAGCAGGGATTGCAGAATCTGGGTAAAATCAGTCAAGTGTGGACACAAGTATATCGAAGGGAGTATCTTGATGACAATGGTGTTTTTTCTCCAGAGATCAATATGGGTGAAGACATTCCTTATACCTGCAAATCCATATTGTTGTCGCAGAGGATGAAGGTGTGTAATATACCGTATTATATCTGTCGTGACAATAGTGAATCATTAACGAGGACTCTTAATAAGATTCCCAAGCCTCAAACTGTATATGAAAACAGTTTTGTTTGCGGCAAGTATATGAACGATATTAGTGGGATCATCCCCGTTGAAGAAAAGAGCATCAGGGAATCTGTTCGCGCGATTGAACAGTATGTTATAATTCAATATCAGAAATATGTTCGGCTTATGTCGGACAATGATGTTCGTGAACTGAGAATGCTTTGTAGAAAACATTTTTTTAATAACTCTTTTGTTCTTACTAGTCTGGGGAAAAAGAAAGCCTTGGAGTATATTAGATTTGTTTTCTTTGGATTCAAAGAATTCAAAGAGTGTCAAAGAGCATCGTAGAGTATTACTATGTTTTCCGTCATCATCCCCACATATAACGGCGCTGAACTATTACGGCAGTCTTTGCCCACATGGTTTTCCCAAACTCTTCCCGAGGAGGAGTTTGAGGTCATCGTTGTGGACAACCGCTCCACCGATGATACCAAGCAGGCCGTGGAGGCCATGATTCTGGGCAGGGATAATTTCCGTTATCTTTACGAGCCTCAGCCAGGGGCCACTGCGGCACGTCATGGCGGCGCAAGGGTAGCCAAGGGCGACATCCTCGTCTTTGCCGACAATGACGGGCTTTTTAATCCCGAATGTCTCGAACGTATTCAAGAAGTGTATGAACGGAATCCGGAATGTGAGGCTGTTACGGGAAGAATCGAGATTCTGTGGGATGGCGAAGAACCTGATTGGATAGCGCCGTATAAGTTTATGCTTGGCCAATTGGATTATGGAAGCGATATAAAGTATGGCTACGAGATATACCTTAACGGGGGACTCATGTCGGTGAAAAAGACGACCTTCGAGAGGTTGCATGGGTTCAATCCCGACTTGGTGGGTGATTATCTTATCGGCGATGGTGATACTGGTTTTGTCAGAAAAATGTTTGAAGACCATTGTCTGATTGGCTACACACCGTTTGCCGTCATGCAGCACATGCAAAAAGTGGCCAAGCACGGGAGTGAGAAAGGCATTGCGCGGCATTTCTTCAATAATGGGACAGCCGAAGCGTATGCCTTGTTCCGGAAAAATGGTTTTCGGATGACCAAGGACGTGAAAGAGTTCAAAATGGGACAGACGATGGCCTTGATAAAAAAGAGTTTTCAATTTTATGTGTTGGGACAAAAAGATCGGGATGTGTATTTCAGCCTTCAGCAACGCAGGGGTGCTCTTCGGTTCTTCAAGTATCTGAAGAACCCGGAATTGGCCCAAAAGATAAAGGTGGAGGACGTTTATTGATGATAACGATAAAACAACGTTTGATTCGCGAACACAACAGGGCATACAAGCTATGGATGCGGCTCTTATGGAGGTGTTATGGAATGGAGTCGCCGTTGGTTTTCATGGCACATGGGTTCAAGATGTCAATTGGTGAATGTAAGAATGCTTTTGAGCTGAGCCGCGACTCTTTTGAGCGGTTTATTTCGTTTTTGGTGGATGAAGGGTGGCGGGCACTTTCGCAAGATGAGCTTTTCCGGATGGTGCAAAAACGACAATGGCGGAAAAAATGTTTCCACCTGACGTTTGACGACACCTACGACACCGTGTTTACCGAAGCCTACCCCATATTGAAACGATATGGCATCCCTTTCACGATGTTTGTCACAAAAGACTTGGTCGACAAGGCTGGATACATTACGATGGAACATCTGAAACTATTGGCTAAGGATCCATTGTGTAGTATTGGTGGACATGGTTTGCAACATCTTGTGTTTCGCAATCTTTCAGACGAGGAGATGCGCGAGCAATGTGTTGGCGGTAAACGGTGGCTTGAACAAGAGTTGGGCGTTGATGTGAAAACGTTTGCTTTTCCCTATGGAAGAGTGGTTGAGGTTTCGAATTCAAACAGAAAAATGATTCGTAAAATGGGCTTCAAGATGGCTTTTTCTGCCATCGAAGGGTCGGTGAGGGCGTGTTGGTGGACGGGCAGGTGGTTCCTGCCTCGGGTGAATGTGTCGGAAACGTTTGTCGAGAAGTTCACTCAGGGCAAAAGGCTGCTGTACAAAGATTGCGAAGGAAGATAGTTTGATATGAATGCTCGTCCCAAAATTTCGGTTGTGGTTTTTACCTACAACCAACAAGATACCATTGCCCAGACCTTGGACAGCGTCATTGGCCAACATGGTGACTTTGAACTTGAGGTTGTCGTTGGCGAGGATTGTAGTGCCGATAATACATGGGATATTTGCAATGATTATCAGCGGCGCTATCCTGATGTAGTACGCCTGCTCCCTAATGAGAAAAATCTGGGTATCATGGCCAATTTTGCTCGGACGGTAAAGGCTTCTACGGGCGATTATTTGGCCATTCTGGCAGGCGACGACTATTGGTGCGACGACCATAAGCTGCAAGAGCAGCTCCATTTCATGCAAGAGCATCCGGAGTATGGCGTGGTATGCACCAATGGATACCGGCTGATGGTGCAGTCGGGAAAGTTGATAGAAGGTATCGCTCCGTTTGAACCTGTCCCGGATGGAGATGTCAGCAGGTATTATTATGACAGGTACGGTGGTGTTTATGCCATGCCGTTGTCGTTGCTCATTCGCATGGATTTGATGCAATTTGTGGACTTGGAAGAATACATCCGACTTGGTTTTCCCGTCGAAGACTATCCCATGCAGAGCGTATTGGCGCATCACACCCGTTTCGGCTATCTGCCTGACAAGACTGTGGTGTATCGGGTGCATCAAGAGTCGGCGACCTTTGTGTCATACGACCATCCGAGGTATATGGACTATCATCAAGGTTTGGCCAGTATTCGACGTTATCTGCACGCACTTTTCCCCGACGATGTCCCGTTTACAGAAGAATGGGCGACCGACTATGTTTTCTATAAGGAGTTTTTGCTGCATCTGCATCGGTATGACTACGGAAAAGCAAAGGAATTGGTGAATAAAGCACCCGCAACGATTCGCTCATCTTCGCATTTCCGCCAAGCCCAAAGAGCAACCAGGACAAGACTCCTCTTTTGGCTATTCCGCTATCATAAGGAAATAAAAACGAACAAAAACATAAAGAAACGATTATGACGATTCGTGATTCCGTCCAATCCACGGTTGATGATTGCAAATTGATTGACATCCGGAAATATACCGATTCCAGAGGCTATTTGTCGGTAATAGAAGGTGGCAACGACATCCCTTTTGAAATACGGCGCATCTATTATCTTTACATGGTGCCTGAAGCCTCGCGCGGGTCTCATGCACACAAGGAGCTGGAGCAACTTATGGTGGCTACCAGCGGTTCGCTCCATGTGACGATGGACGACGGCCTCCGTAAGAGGACGTTCGTCTTGGACAAGCCGTGGAAAGGGTTGTTGGTCGCCCCAGGCCTTTGGCGTGATCTGGACAATTTTTCGGGCGGAACGGTTTGCATGGTGTTGGCCAGCGAAAGATACAATGCGGAAGACTACATTCGCGACTACCAGGAATTCCTCAAATACAAAGGGCTATGATACATCCTCTTTCGGACTGCCAGGCAATTGTGCCGGACTCAACAAATGTGTGGCAATATTGCGTAGTGCTGCCCAATGCAAAGATTGGTGAGAATTGCAATATATGCTCGCATTGTTTTATTGAAAACGATGTGAAGATAGGTAATAGTGTCACGATTAAGAGCGGGGTGCAAATTTGGGATGGCATCGAGATTGGCGACAATGTGTTTGTGGGAGCGAATGTGACTTTTACGAACGACAAGTACCCGAAATCAGGGAATGAGGGATGGCAATTGCTGCAGACAACGATATGTGAAGGTGCTTCCATAGGTGCTGGATCGACCATTCTTCCTGGATTGACCATCGGGAAGAATTCCGTTGTGGGAGCAGGATCCGTAGTGACGAAAAACATACCGGACGGCGAAGTCTGGTATGGAAATCCGGCAAAATATGTTAAAAAGATATGATACCTTTCCTTTCTCTCAAAGACATCACTGCGAGGTATGCCGACGAAATCCATGAGGCCGTTAGGCGTGTGGTGGATAGCGGTTGGTATCTTCAAGGTGAAGAAAACGCTCGGTTTGAACAGCATTATGCCGAATATGTCGGAACAAAGCATTGTGTCGGTTGCGCCAATGGCTTGGACGCGCTGATATGGATCTATCGGGCGTATGTCGAATTGGGCATGATGAAGCCAGGAGATGAAGTCATCGTTCCTGCTAATACCTACATTGCCTCGGTTCTTGCTATCACGGAAAATGGTTTGAAGGCTGTGCTTGTCGAACCCAATCCCGAAACTTTGGAACTGGACGATACCCTTGTTGAAGATGCCATTACGGAGCGTACACGTTCTGTTTTATTGGTACATTTGTACGGACGCTGTGCTTATACGGAAAAGGTTGGCGAACTGTGCAGGAAATATCATCTTCACCTCGTGGAAGACAATGCCCAAGCGCATGGGTGCATGTATGGGAACAAAAGAACAGGTTCGATAGGCGAAGCCGCAGGGCACAGTTTCTACCCGGGCAAAAATCTTGGAGCATTGGGCGATGGAGGTGCCGTGACAACCGACAATGAGGCTTTGGCAGATACCATTCGAACCTTGGCTAACTATGGAAGCCAGAAGAAATACGTGTTCAAATACTGCGGACGAAACAGCCGTTTGGACGAAATCCAAGCCGCTGTGCTTGACGTCAAGTTGCGTCACTTGGATGAGGATAATCGTTTGCGTCAACAAGTCGCGGCGTATTATTACAATCATATAACGAATCCGCTGATAAAGCTACCTGTCCGCCTGCCTGATGCGAACAATGTGTATCACCTTTTCCCAATATTGTGTGAACGGCGTGATGAGTTGCAACAATACTTGAAAGGACGGGGAGTGCAGACGCTGATCCATTATCCCATTCCGCCGCACATGCAGGAATGTTATGCTGGAGTATGGCAAGGCTTACAACTTCCCATCACCGAAAGACTGGCGAGGCAGGAATTGAGTTTGCCGATAAGCCCTTTCCTCAGCTCTAAATGGATGGAGAAAGTGGTAGTAGACGTTAATTATTTCATGGCCAGTCCTTCTCAATTAGGTTTAAGATAGTAAAGCGGGATTTTTTTATACTATTATTATGAGTACACTCATTTCAGTCGTTATTCCTTCATACAATCGTTCGGGAACAGTGGGTCAAACTATTGAAAGCATTATTAACCAGAAAGTTAATGCTGATATTGAAATTATTATAGGAGATGACTGCTCAACAGATGATGCTAGGGAAGTGCTTCAAAAATATAAGATGTCATATCCTGAAATAATTCGATTGATTTTCCATGATAAAAATATTGGTTTGGGAGCAAATTGGGCTACTTGTGTCAAAGAATGTCATGGTAAATACATCTGTAATTGTGATAACGATGATTATTGGCACAATTCAAATAAATTGCAGATACAGCTTGATTATATGGAGTCGCATATTGATTCTAATGTGTTAATAACAGACCATCGTACTCACAATAGAAAGACCGGCGAGATATTGGAGCATAAGGCGTTTATCGATAGGTCTATACCGTTGCAGGATGCTATTTGGTACGGAAAAGGGTTTGTGTGCTGTAACGCTTCAATAATGTATAGAGCTGATTTCCTTCTTAAGCATCTCCCTTTGGATGATTATGTCAGATACCAATTTGCTTTGCAGGATTGGAATACATGGGTTATTCTATCGGCATATACGGATTTTGATATAGTTGAAGTCTCTACGGCCACATTTGGGATAGAAACAGAATCAATCACTCGCCCTTCTGATTATGAAAAGCACAGAAAAAGGCTTGAAAAGGATTCTGCATGTGTAAAATATCTATGCGACATGTTCCCTAATAAATTTCATTGGGACGAAGAAGAATGGTTCAAACAAGTAAATATGGAAATGATGAATCTTGCATATAAACGAGGAGATTACCGAAAGGCTAAGGAGCCTAAAATCCGCAACTATCATCCAATACACGATTAAGGGTAGATTTATGAGTCGTTAGTAGTAGCTTTCAGTAAAAAGCAACAGCACAACATCAATATGTAGCCAACATCCCCTTACCCCACGATGCGACTTGAGGAAATA
>JAFSJF010000073.1 GCA_017439405.1 Bacteroidales bacterium | reverse complement strand
CTTCTGCACGGATTTTCTCCGTTCGGACAAATCGCGCTCGCGCTGGTTTGACCCAGCCATTCTCGCATGGCTCGGTGCGGTGGCGTATATGTTGCACAATGTGGAGGAATATGGTGTG
This sequence comes from Bacteroidales bacterium, assembly GCA_017439405.1. GTDB lineage: Bacteria > Bacteroidota > Bacteroidia > Bacteroidales > F082 > Limimorpha. Next base: position 3,185 of record JAFSJF010000073.1, on the reverse strand, counting down.
GACATGTACGGCAACCAGCAGTCGTTCACTATTTTGATGTATCAACTGATGGGTGTGCGCATCAGCGAGCTGGCCTTCCTGGCATGCAACCTGTGCTTCGTCTGGATAGTGGGACCTCTGACCGCTGTATTTGTGCGCAAAGGTTATTATCGCATGGCTGCCGGAATGACGATTATAGAACTTATCAACGGTCTGTCACATATCGGGCAGGCATTCAATCTCGGCTGCTACAATCCGGGGCTGCTCAGTTCGTGCGTGGTGTTTGTACCGCTATGCTGCTGGACATTGTATGTACTATATTTCCGCAAGAGCGAGAGTTCGCAAGCCGGTTGGTCGCTGCCTTTTCCGAAGATGGACATCCTGTGGCTGTTCCTTGCCGGACTATTCTATCATGTAGTGCTGATGGCGGGCATCTTAGGTGCAACCCGTTTAGGCTTGGCGGGCTGGCTGCAAGGCGTGATTATGGTTCTTGACGCAGTGTGCCTATTCTATTTCTGGTGGCTTGTGGGCAAGAAAAGTGTAAAACAAGTCAATTAGCAACGCTACGCGTTACCACCAATTGGCTGCCGTCCGCAAGGACGGCAGCCGTTGCGGTTAATTACATTTCGGTTGTCGCTTCCATCTGAGAATACATCCCAATCAGACAATATTTCCTCTCTGGAAGCGTTAAAGGAATCAACAACAACACCTTGACACAGCGTTTGGATATGATAAAGACCATCGTTTTCGACTTGGGCGGTGTCGTTTTCGCCCAGAACTATGAGAAGGCCGTGAGCCACTTCGAGGAAATCGGCGTGGGCGATGCGCGGCGGCTCCTCGACCCTTTTGCCCAAGCAGGCTTCTTCGGCGACTTGGAAAGCGGTCGCATCACGGCTGACGAATACCGCCGCGAGTTAAGCAAATTGGCGGGGCGGGAACTGACGGTGAAGGATTGCGTCTATGCCTGGACGGGCTATGTCGACCACCTGCCCAAGCACAACCTCGAAGCCCTGCGCCGACTGCGTAGCGAGGGCTATCGGTTAGTGCTGCTGTCGAACACCAACCCGTTTATGATGATGTGGGCCATGTCGCCCGAGTTCGACGGCGAGGGACATTCGCTCCGCGACTACTTCGATGCCTGCTACCTCAGCTACGAGTGCCGCCTGATGAAGCCCGACCCCGCTATCTTCCAACTGATGCTCACTCGCGAGGGCATCCGTCCCGAAGAGACCCTTTTCCTCGACGACAGCGAGCGCAACATCGAGGCCGCCCGTGCGTTGGGCATCCAAACGATTTGTCCCAAGGATAATGCTGACTGGACGGCGGAGTTGTTTCAGAGGCTGGGATAGGCTTCTGTGAAACAAAAACTACGCGCCCCAAGCCATTGCCTGAGTTGCGGAAAGATAAAACTCAAGAAAAGTCCTTTTCGTGTGCGCAATATACGCCTAAGCAATTTGGCTGTTGGCTTTGCTCATTTATCCATTTCAGGCAATGCTTCATATTGTCGGCGTTGTAAAGCGGTCCAGGAAGAATGCCTTTTTGCCAGGAATCTCTCACATAGCCGTTGTCCCCGACAACCAATGCAAACCGCTCATCCTCAGTAATCTTGTAGATTACGCTGCCTGCGGAATGGGTGGGCGTGAGGTAGGCCGTCACGCTGCCGTCGCCGAACACGTCGCACGACTTGCCGAAAGGAGCTAAAGTGTCGGGTTGGAAGTCAAAGGTGTGGTAGTCATGGTCTTTCGCGAGCGTCCCATAGCGCAGTCTCTTTTGTTTTGCGAAGGCGACTTCCTCCTTGGAGGCATAGACCTTGATGTCGGCGAAATCGGCCAATCCCGACACATGGTCGCAGTCGAGATGGGTCATCAAAATGGCATCGATGGGCTGTCCCGTCAGTTGCTCCTTTGCGGACTCTCCTTGCTTCATCACAGGCTCGCTGGCGAACCACAAGCCGAAACCCAAGTGCCGCAACGGGCGTGTGCGCACTTGCTTGCTCCAGCCAGCATCAATAAGGAATTTATGCTGACCTACAGTCACATAGAAGCATTTCACGGGCACTTCGATGCGGTTCTTGCGGCATTGGAACAGCCCAGTGTAAGCATATTTCCAGCGGTGCGTCGCCCGATTGGGCACTGCACTTGATACGAGTGTACTTCCTGTTTGTATGGTTTTGATTTTCATCGATTTAATTAAAAAAATGGTTGTTTGATTCGCAAAACTAATATTGATGCTCTCATCCATTGTGCTTAGTACGCACTCCAAATCGCTCCAGATCTTCCTCAAACTGACTTGCGTCGGTGAAAAGCACGGCAGGCATTCCCGCAGCCTTGGCTCCGTCGATGTTGATGGGTTTGTCGTCGGTAAACGGACATTCCTCCTTGACAAGCCCGAATTTATCGCAAAGGCGGTCGTAGATGGCCACGTCGGGTTTCACTAAGTGCTCTTCGGAGGAGATGAGCCTGTCGTCCATCATCTGGAGAATGTCGTATTTCTCGATGACGGGATATACCGTGCTGCTCCAGTTGGTGAGTCCGTAGAGGCGGTAGCCGTTGGTCTTGAGCCTCGTGAGCAGGTCGCGCATTCCAGGCATCTCGACGGTCATCGCATCAATCTGCCTGTCGTGGAACTCTTGCAACTGCCTTTCCCAATGGGGGAACTTCTTTTGATACTCCCTGATGATGTCGATAAAAGGCTCTACGCCCAAGTCGCAACGCTGGGTGAACTCAATGCTGCAAAAGACCTTCTCGAATTCTAAACGCTCGCCTTCGTCGTCAAAAAGCGTCTTCAGAAACGACGGATAGTCATAGCAAATCAGCACCTTGCCGAAGTCGAATACGAGGTTTTTTTATCATCTAGGGATGGATGAGGGATTGGCTTGCAAAACTACGAAAATTCCGCAACCCAGGCCTGCGCCCGAGTTGCGGAATTTTCTGTTTGTTCAATACTGAGCGGTATCAATGCTCCACCACGATCCGCTGGTTCGTCACCGAGCCGTCCTTGGCAGTGACTTTCAGGAGATAAAGCCCGTCGGCAAAGGTGGCGGTGCTGACGGAGGTCAGCATGGACGAGGCCTGCACCGACTTCACGCAGCGGCCCGTCATGTCGAAAAGTTCAATCGTCTCGGCATCGCCGGCAACAACGAACTTGTCGCTGGCGGGGTTGGGATAGATGGCAATTTGTTCATCTTGATCTTCGTTGACGTTCAG
>JAFSJF010000072.1 GCA_017439405.1 Bacteroidales bacterium | reverse complement strand
GCTCGAAGAGGAAAATTACTTCATTGTTTTCTTTGACCGTCCCAACGGGGCGGTTTGCTACCGCATTGTCGCCTGGCACCTATTTTGGCACCTTTTTGACCTATCTCGCTCTTTGGGGCAAGGATTTATAGAGGAAAGATAAACAACAATTCTCAATTATAGAATAGATTTGCCAATACCATCCCAAAAAGATTATCTTTCAGAAACGAAGTAAGAGTTTATGTGATTTTCCAATGTCTCTTTATAATTGTTATATCACTATTTCAATACACTTGTTTTTCTTTTATCACCCCTCTCACTCCGCCCTTCGGGTTCTCAACATCACCTTTATAACGCGGAATCAAGTGAATATGAACGTGAAAAACGCTTTGTCCAGCGGCTTCGCCTACGTTGATGCCAACATTGAAGCCGTCAGGATTGAAACGCTCTGTCAATAGTTTTTTGCAATGGTTTACCACTAACCATAATGCTCGCTGTTCGTGGTCGGTGAGGTCGAAATAATTGGCAACGTGGCGTTTGGGAATTATCAGCGTGTGGCCTTTGCTCACTGGGTAGCCATCAAAAAAGGCCACTGCGGTGGCTGATTCACACACCAATCCCACTTTCGGATTAAGGTTGCAAAATGGGCATCCTATAGTGTCGTTGCGCTTATGTCTGTGCATCCGCTTGTTGAAATGCCGATACTCGTAGATTTCGCAGTTCTCGTTAGAAAATACACTTTTGTACGGCAAGACCACATTGCATTGATAGGTTGGCTGTTTATGCACATAGTGGATGCGGAAACCTTCGTGTTTCAAATCGCGGCGAACAGCGAAATAGGCTGTCCCCGTTGGTTTTAGCAGTTCCGAAACTTCCATCAGCACTTCAGCTTGTTCTTTGGGTTCAAGCACGTTGAGTACGTAATTGCAAATGATGGTGTCAAAACACTTTGTCGGATATTCAGGGCGATGATAATTATCATATCCTACAATGTTGAAGCCTCCCTTTTGAAGTTCGTCCGTGTCAAAGCCAAATCCGCAGCCGAAATCCAAAATCTCGCCTTTCAGCAAGTCGTTTTGTTTGAGCCAACGTGTTGGAAACGAAATCGTAGTCCGTTCTTTGGCGGTCAGGTGAGGATTGTTTTTAATCATATTCATGGCTGCCAATATTTGAATCCCATATTTTCCGCTATTTGCACCATTGGCGAAAATGTCCGTCTAAAAACGTTGTAAAAATCAGATTCAGAAAGCTCAACCAAATCAGAAACAGAATCGTAAACAATCAGATAATCTTCCAAAAGGGTATTGTTCGGATTCTTTTTATACAATGTTTTTAAGGCTTTTTGCTGAACGTTTGCGAATGGTCGCAAATACTTTTCCAAAGGTGGAAGATTGTTGCTTTTCGATGAGTTGATGCTCGAATCGGCAGGAATCAGGTTCCACAGAAGATTGTGCGACACAAAACTCCACGGCACAAAATGGTCAAGATCATACCGCTTTGCAAATATCTGTTTACCAGTATATATGCAAGTTAAACTTCCAACCGTCTCAATATAAGCATCCCAATACTTATGTTGTTTCGTCAGCGAATCACGTTGAATCGGCTTGATGAGTTTTGACGGGACATCGGGGACATTGGGATTGCGCTTTTGCAGAAATTCGGTCAAGTTCCAGAAAGTGAAATCACGCAAAATGCTGTAGTGTTCCGTCAGATAGTCAACCCAATTGTCATTGATTACAATTTCTTCGCCACAAATAGCATAAAGACAATTGTTTTCAAACCTTTGCGATTTGGCCACGACATCGTCATCGTAAGTGTATTTTATCCAAGGCGACAAAAAACGATAAGGTACATTGATAGTGAAAACGCGCAAAAACCGCTTTGTTTCATTCAGATTTTCGAGCAAATACTTCTTAATCTTTTCTTTGTCGGATTCAATTGAAATCTGAAACGTGTTTTGGATTTCAAGCGATTTGTCGAACAAAGAATCCGATTTGCCGAATGAGAGTTTGAAATAGTGAATCGGATACCAAGACTCCGCCAACATTCCAGCGATGATTTCCCAAAACGACATTTTTGTCTTCCGCTCTTTCACCACAATATCAAGCAGGGCCACAAACCAATAGAACTTGTATGTGGCCGTCGTGTTTTTGAAAACCTGCGACAGTCGAGTTACAGAGAGTTGTATGTTATCGGGTAAAGTCATACCAGTTTGTGTCTATAGTCTTGAACGACAAAATCATACCCCTTCTTCAGCCACAACGACTTGCAAGGGAATGATTCGTGCCCTGAAAATGTGAAGTTTGTATTCATAGTTTGTTTATTCGTTGATGATTTATTCACGACATTGTTTTTGTAAATAGGTGTTCATGATTGCTGAAGCAATTCCCAATGTCCGCCCTTGTCGGGGCCTACGCGGCGGATGATGCCTAATTCCTGAAGTCGTGACAAGGCAGAAATCACACCACCGAGAGAAGCGTTATCAATCATAGAAGCCAATTGGCTTCTTGTATAGGAAGGATCTTCCTGTACCTTGACGAGAATTTCACGTTGCAAACGAGAAAGTCTCCTGTGGTTTTCTGTATGGTTTTCTGTATGGTTTTCTATTCTTGCGACAGCGCGAAACTTAAGCATAATATCGCCAGGATGCACGGTGTATTCAGGTTCTGGAATGCCGTAATTCTTGCAGAGTGTGCAGATCTTTTCTATTCCGCACCCCCACGACTCCTTGAACTCTATGTTTTGGTTTTCTGTGTTCATGCACCGAATGGAGATTATTGCCTGCAAAATTACATTTTTTACAAAACCATTCCCAATGTTTTCACTTCACGACAAACCTCAACACTCCTTCCCCCTCCAAAAACAGCTCCAATCCATCCCCCACATGCACCTCACAAACACCTTGCGGCGTGCCGGTAAAAACAAGGTCGCCTTCCTGCAAGGTGACGAAACGCGAAACATGGGCAATGATGCAGTCGAAGGTGAAAATCATGTCGCGGCTGTGGCCTTGCTGTGCCCAGTAGCCGTTGAGCTTCATGCCAAAGGCGATGTCGTCAGGGTTTTTCAATTCGCTGATTTTCTTGAATTTGCCGATAGGTGCGGAATAGTCGAAAGCCTTGGCGATTTCCCATGGATGCCCTTTGGCCTTGCATTGGCTTTGGAGGTCGCGGGCGGTGAAGTCGATACCAACGGTGATGGCATCATAATAATAAGGTGCGTCATCCTCGGCAATGTTTCTCCCTAACTTGCAAACCCTTAGCACCAACTCCGTTTCGTAATGCACTTTCTGGCTGAAATCGGGGTAAGGGAAAGCCATTCCTTGCGGCAAAAGCGCCGTTTCGGGCTTCAAGAAAAACATCGGCTCGGTGGGCAGGTCGTTGTCCAACTCCTTGACGTGCGCCAAATAATTCCTTCCTATGCAAATGATTTTCATGGCTTTAGCGTCTTACTTTCTTGCCGCCCATGCGGAACTTGATGGCCGTCACCACTTTCTTGGTGTATTGCGGGAAGTCGCTTTTCATCATCCAGTCATAGAAGGCCGGCTCCTTGCGGAACACATCCTCCACGCGCTCGCCCTTGTGCTTGCCGAACATGAAGACCTCCTTGCCTTGCTCGTCAAAGATGATTTGGCCCGAAAGGTCGGCGTTCTTGTGGTGAGCCGAAAACTCGGCCAACTGTTTCATGTCGTTCACGGGACCCTGGGAGATTTTTCCCCTTGCATCCTCATAATCAACGCCTTGGTAGCGATCGAGCATGGCGCGAAGCACATCGTAGGTGGCTCGTGTGTCGGCGATGGCGCCGTGCGCTCCGTCCAGTTCGCCGTGGCAGAAAAACCGATAAGCTCCCTTCAGCGTGCGCGGCTCCATCTTCATGTAGATGTTCATCACATCGATGAAGCCCCGATCCTTGAGGTCGAAGTTGTAATCAGCGCGAAGGAATTCCTCCACCAGCACGGGCAGGTCGAACTTCAGGATGTTGTAGCCCGCAAGGTCGGCGTTGCCGATGAACAGCGCGATTTCCTTGGCCTTTTCGCGGAAGGTCGGCTTGTCGGCCACCATCTCGTCGGTGTAGCCATGCACGGAGGTGGATTCTGCGGAAATCGGAATCTCGGGATTGAGAAGCCATTCTCGTTGCTCCTCTTCGCCGTTCACGTTGATTTTCAGCACGCTCATCTCAACGATGCGGTCGTGCGAGGTGTTGAGGCCCGTCGTCTCAAGATCGAAAAAAGCTATCGGTCGTTTCAGGTTCAATTCCATAGTAAGTCATTTTTGAGTGCAAAAATAACACAAAAACGCGCCGTTATCCATTTTTTTCCTACTTTTGCCCCACTTTTTCAAACAAAACAGAACTAGAATTAGACATCAAATTATTGAAAGACATGATGGAAGACCATGAAATGAAGGAAAAGGACGGCATGTTCTCAAAAGCCGTCAAAGCTGGAAAGAGGACTTATTTTTTCGATGTGAAAGCCACAAAGAATGACGAGAAGTACATCACAATAACCGAAAGCAAGCGCCGCGTGGACGACCAAACGGGCCAGTTCTTTTATGAGAAGCACAAGATTTTCCTCTACAAGGAAGACTTCGAGAAGGTGACCAAGGGCCTGAACGACGCCATCAACTACATCTCGACGGGCGAATATCCCGCCGACTACTACGATGAGCCGGAGCCATCGCCGCGCCGCTACGGCAACGTGGAAGCCGAAAGCCACAGCGAGATCGACAGCGCCATCGACAAATGGTTCGACAGCCTCGACAAGTAATCCATTCGGTTGTATCAATGACAGAAGGTCGCGACAGTCGCGGCCTTTTTTTCGTTTCCGAAAACTTATCAACACTTTGCCGTTTTGTTGATAACTTTCAGCGCGCAAAGGCAATAAATCAAGGCGAAATGCGTACTTTTGTAGCGTAAATTTTTGACTGAAAATGGGCAAGATCATAGCGATTGCAAACCAGAAAGGCGGCGTAGGCAAGACCACCACCGCCATCAACCTCGCGGCCAGCTTAGCCGTGCTCGAACACAAGACTCTCCTCATCGATGCCGACCCACAGGCCAACGCCACGTCGGGCGTGGGCATCGACCCGAAAAGCGTGGAAACCAGCATCTACGAGTGCATCATCGACAATGTGGACGTGAAGACCGTCATCGTCGAGACGGAGACACCCAACCTGTTTCTGCTCCCCGCCCACATCGACTTGGTTGGTGCTGAGATTGAGATGATTAACCTCGCGGAACGTGAACAGATGATGCGCAAGTCGCTCGCCCCCATCAAGGACGAGTATGACTTCATCATCATCGACTGCTCACCATCGTTGGGCTTGGTCACCGTCAACTCGCTCACCGCCGCCGATTCGGTCATCATTCCCGTGCAGTGTGAATACTTCGCCCTTGAAGGTCTCGGCAAATTGTTGAATACCATTAAGATAGTGCAAAACCGGCTCAATCCCGACCTCGACATTGAAGGCATCCTGCTCACCATGTTCGACACGCGCCTGCGCCTTTCGAAGCAGGTGGTCGAAGAAGTGAAGATGCACTTCCAGGACATGGTGTTCGACACCATCATCAACCGCAACACACGCCTGAGCGAAGCCCCAAGCTTCGGAAAGACCATCATCATGCACGACGCCGGCAGCACAGGAGCCATCAACTACCTCAACCTCGCACGGGAAATCCTCGAAAAGAACAACATTTCAACCAAAAACGCCTGAACGCCATGTCTGAGAAGAACAAAAGAGCCTTGGGGCGCGGCCTCGATGCCATCCTGCAAAGCCCCGAAACCGACATCACCAGCAAGGACATCAGCGGCAACTATGTGGCTGGAGCCATCGCCGAAATCGACATCGACCTCATCGAAACCAACCCATTCCAGCCGCGAACCGAGTTTGACGAGACCGCCTTGCGCGAACTCGCCCAATCCATAAAGGAACAAGGTGTGATCCAGCCCGTTACGGTCAGGAAACTTGGCTACAACAAATACCAGCTCATCTCCGGCGAGCGCCGCCTGCGTGCATCCAAGATGGCAGGGCTGAAACAGATTCCCGTTTTCATCCGCGTGGCCAACGACGAGCAAATGCTGGAGCTGGCCCTCATCGAGAACATACACCGCGAAAACCTCAACGCCATCGAGGTGGCCATCTCCTACCAACGCCTCATCGACGAATGCAACATGACGCAAGAGGAAGTGAGCGAGAAAGTCGGAAAGAGCCGTAGCGCCGTTGCCAACTTCCTGAGGCTGTTGAAGTTGCCTTCCGAAGTGCAAATCGCCATCCGCGACGGCCACATCAGCATGGGACACGCCCGCGCCCTCATCAACATCAGCGACAAGGAAGAGCAACTGAAGCTCCTCCAACAGATTATCATGGAAGAGATGAACGTGCGCCAGACCGAGGAACTGGCCGACAAAGCCAAGAACAGCGGCAAGGAACGCAAGCAGACCAACTTCATCCCCGAACACTTCAAGAGCAAGATCAAGACGCTGTCGCAGACACTCAACACCAAGGTCAAGGTGAAGCGCAACGTGAAAGGCCAAGGCTCAGTCGTCATCGACTTCAAGGACGAGGCCGAGTTTGACCGTATCATGGAACTGTTCAACAAAAAATGACCGCCATGCCGCGCCGTTTTCTGATAGTTGTTGGCATTCTCATGCTTATCGCCGTTCAGAAAACGGAAGCGCAAAACGTGGTTTTCGATACGGTCGGAAACGTCGTAATCACCGCTGACACCATCGTAAAGAAATCAAAACCAACGAAAAAGAAAAAAGAGAAGAAGCCTCATAGTCCCACAACCGCAACTATCATGTCGGCGGCTTTGCCTGGATTAGGACAGGTTTACAACGGCAAGTGGTGGAAAGTGCCCATCGTCTATGCCGGATTGGGCGGACTTGGCTACATGGCGTACAACAATTATTACGAATACAGCTCCTATCTACACGCCTACGAATTCAAGACTGGAGACCTGCCCGAAGGCGTGACCCTAAACGAACACGAGACCGACTTGGCCAACCGCTATGCCGAAAGCCAGTTGCAAACCTATAAGGAATCCTACCGCCGTGATTTCGAATTGTTTACCATTATCACAGTGGCGTGGTACGGCCTCAACATCCTCGACGCCTGCGTGGACGGACACCTCTACAACTACGACATCAGCGACGACCTTAGCCTCAGCATCGACCCGTATCTGAGGCCTGTGGAAACGCCTGTCCCGATGCCTCAATACGCCCAAGTGGGGCTGTCGTTTAAACTGAACTTTTAATTCAAACAACAGATTGCACAGATTATACAGAAATCAAGTCAAATTATACGGCACAAGTGCCAATTATTACAGATGACTACGACCGAAAGGAATCCGTAACAATCGGATGCTTGCATCCCAAAAATTTCAACATTCAATCCGTTTCATCTGTGAAATCCGTAGTTAAAAACGAACACAATGAAAATAGCTCTAATCGGTTACGGAAAAATGGGTCACGAGGTGGAAAAAGCCGCCCTCGCCCGTCTGCATGAAGTCGTCGTCACCATCGACAACGCCCAAGAATGGCAAGAACGCCTCTGCCAACTCAAACGGGCCGACGTCGCCATCGACTTCAGCCAGCCCGACCAAGTGGTGGCCAACATCCACCGCTGCTTCGACCTGCACCTGCCCATCGTCGTTGGCACAACGGCTTGGCAAGACCATTTCGAGGAAATCAGAATGCGTTGTCTCAACGAGAGCCAAGCCCTCTTCCACGCGCCCAACTTCAGCATTGGGATGAACATCATGTTCATGCTAAACAGGCAGTTGGCTCGATTTGCCGAGAAATACGGCTACCAGCTTTCGTTGGCCGAAACCCACCACATCCACAAGCTCGACAAGCCCAGCGGTACGGCTGTGAAATTGGCCAAAGACATCCTCGCCATCGACCACGACTACGACCATTGGAGCATCGACGCGCCCGCCGACCACACCTTATATATTAATGTGACTCGCATCGGCGAGGTGAACGGCATCCACAGCGTAGTGGCCGACTCAGAGGCCGACCGACTCACGCTCACACATGAGGCCTACAACCGCAAAGGCTTCGCCTTCGGCGCCATCGCTGCGGCTGAGTTTTTGTTCGGCAAGACGGGATGTTATTCGATGGAGGATTTGATGAGGGAATGATTACGTCATTACTTCTTTTCCCAAAATGACTTGAAATCCTCGTAATTCTTCTGAAGCAAGGCGGGCGTATCCAAACCATAGGGACACTTTTCCCGACAGGCGTTGCAATGTTTGCATTTCTCGATAACCTTCATCTTATCGGCCCATTCCTCGGTCAAATAGACACTCAAGGGCGCACGCCTCAACAGCAAACTCATACGAGCACAATCATTGATTTGGATGCCGACAGGGCATGGCATACAGTAGCCGCAGCCACGGCAGAAATCGCTGCCCAGTTCACCGCGATCCTTCTCAATCTTGCGCCATGACATCGAGGTCAACTCAGGTTCCCGCTCTTGATAGGATATGAACTCGTCCAGTTCGCTCTCACGCTGGATGCCCCAAATAGGCAAGGCATGGTCATACTGGTTCAGGAAAGCATAGGCCAAAGCTGAATCCGTAATCAACCCTCCCGCCATGGCCTTCATGCAGATGAAGCCAATGTTGTGCTTATGACACAACTCCACGATCTTCAAGTCGTCATCTGAGGAAAGATAGGAGAACGGATACTGGAGCGTATCGTAGCAATCGCGCTCGATGGCCTCAAGCGCAACCGACTGCCTATGGTTGCTGATGCCAATAAAACGGATCTTGCCTTGACGCTTGGCCACTTTCATTGCATCATACAAGCCTTGTTTGTCGCCGGGACGCGGACAATAGTCGGGGTTGTGGAATTGATACAAATCGAGATAATCCGTCTTCAGTTCTCGAAGGGTTGTATGAAGGTCTTTCCAAAACTCCTCCACGGTTCCGGCAGTCGTCTTGGAAGCCAATGTCACCTTGCTTCTCCTATCGGAAAAGGCCGCGCCTAACTTGCTCTCGCTATCGGTATAGAAACGCGCCGTATCAAAGAAATCAAAGCCGTGGTCCTGAGCTTTCTGCAACAGATAAACAGCTTCTTTTTCGCTGATTCGTTGGATGGGCAATGCACCAAATCCGTTTTTGTTAACCTTCAGGTTGGTCTTTCCTAATGTAATGATTTTCATCATAGATAGTGTCTTTAACGTTACAAAATTACAAAAAGAATTGTTACCAATCTCCGTTTCGCTCAAAAAAATTTATTTTTTTTCCTAAAACGCCATTTTCGCTATGTGAAAAAACCTATTTTTGCAAAAACTTCCAAAAATGCGCATCCTCATCATCAACGGGCCCAACCTCAACCTGCTGGGACGCCGGGAGCCTCACATTTACGGCAACGTCTCTTTCGATGAATATCTCCCCTTACTCCGTCAGCGGTTTCCACAACACGAGCTGGCCTATTATCAATCCAACCATGAAGGCTGCCTTATCGACAAGCTACAAGAAGCCGACAGGCTGTTTGACGCCGTGGTGATGAACCCCGGAGCCTACGCCCACACTTCAATTGCTTTGGCCGACTGCGTCCGTGCCATCGGCATCCCTGTCGTCGAGGTGCACATCTCCGACATTTCCAAGCGGGAACCCTACCGCCGACACTCCTTCACCGCCGAAGCCTGCAAAGGCTGTTTCTCCGGCTTCGGAATGGAGAGCTATGACAAGGCCATCGGCTCAATAGGCTGAGAAGTCCTTGGATTTCAGGTCGCTGAACTTGTGCTTGCGCAAGAGGATACTCTGAATGACGATGTTTTTCCGATAAATGCAGCTCACTTTGTGATGTGCCGCCTTGCTACGCATCTCGCGCAAGGGCTTCAGACGGCTGAAGAAGTCGCGATGGGCCTTGAAAACCATGCGGAAGTCGTCTTTGCAGCCTTCAAAAAGGAACTTCAGCGCGGCCACCCAATCGAGGAAGATACGGCAGAAGATGACGGGAAACACGCGATCGCTTGGGAGGTTTTTCACTAGCAAAGACAGGTTGTTGCGGAAATTCAGGTAGGTCTTTCGCGGTGAGTTTTTCGGCAAGGTGCCACCGCCGATGTGGTACACGGCCGATTGCGGGCAGCAGAACACCCTGTAGCCTGCGTTTTTCAGGCGCCAGCATAGGTCTATCTCTTCCATGTGGGCGAAGAAGCTGTCGTCCAAACCGCCGATTTGATGGTACAGGCCAGCACGAACGAACATGCAGGCTCCCGTGGCCCAGAACACCTCCATCGGAGCATCGTACTGGCCCTTGTCCTCTTCCAAATGCTGGAACATCCGCCCGCGACAGAACGGATAGCCGTATTTGTCGATGAAGCCGCCGCATGCGCCTGCATATTCAAATCGTTCCTTGTGATGGTACGACAAGATCTTGGGCTGGCAGGCAGCAATCTGTGGGTCGGATTCCATCAGCTGGATGACAGGCTCAATCCAGCCCCGTGTCACCTCGATATCGGAATTGAGCAACACATAGTATTGTGCCTCAACCTGTTGCAGAGCCTGGTTATAGCCTGTGGCGAAGCCTCCGTTGCTCCCGTTCACGATCAGCCGTATCGCAGGGAACCTTTCGCGCATGAAGTCAACCGACCCATCTGTCGATGCGTTGTCGGCCACGATGACTTCGACCCAATCAGAGTCACAACTCTCAATCACGTTGGGCAAGAAACGCTCCAGGAATGGCTTCCCGTTGTAGTTCAATATGACTACGGCAACCTTTTTCATTGCAGGTCATGTTTTCTCTTGTGCTTCCATCTTCGATGCGACCACAGCCAGTTGTAAGGCTGCTCATGGATGAAACGCTCAATGTGTTGGGAATAGCGCTCCATGATTTCTCCCTTTGCCGTCGATTTAGGGTCGTCGGTGAGAAGATGGAAAGTCAGTTCGTATTGCCCGCGCCGAACCCTTTTCATGTCCACGAAAACAATGGCATAGTCGAGGAACCTCGCCATACGCTCCAAGCCTGTGAACCAGCACGTCTCCTGATGCATGAAGACATTCCAATAGTCGGACTCCAGCCCGAAAGACGTTTGGTCGGCCAATATCAGCACCGCATCCAATTTTCCTTCCCGACGCGCCAAGGTACGCAGTGCCGCATCGGATTCGATCATCTCGACGGGCAGGCTGGTACGCAGGTCGTATATGAATCGGTCAGCCTCGGGATTCTTCACCTTTTTGTATATGGCCATGGGATGGTGTCCCGAAAGGGTCTGCATACGCTTCCCAAACCATTCCCAGTTGCCCGAATGCGGGAAGGCATAGAAAAAACTCCTATGATGGGCAAACAAAGCCTCGACCACCTCTGGATTGACGACGTCGATGTGTTTTTTGACGTCTTCCACCGACATTCGCATGAGCCGACATGTTTCCACCACCGTATCGATCAGGTGATGGTAAAACTGCTTCTCAACAGCCTTGATTTCCAGGATGCCCATTTCGGGAAACGAGTTCAGCAAATTGTTTCTGACCACCTTACGGCGATAACGGACAACATGATACACGACAAAAAAATAGAAGTCGGACCTAAGATACAGCAAGTGGAAAGGGGTTATCGACAAGCCCAAGGCCCACAGCCTCACGAACAAAAATCCGATTCTTTTCATCGCTTATCTCGGATTGTTGTACAAGTCGTCGGCATGCGAGCCCCACATGTTTTCGTACTTGGTCTGGTCGAGACCTTGGTCGTAGCCCACGCCATAGACGCGCGAATAGATTTCCATCTGCCAACGGTAGTTGTTGACCTCTCCAACAACATCGGAATGGATGAGATGGTAGTCGTTGGTCGATTCGTCCTTCGACATGAAGACGAAACGCTTGTTGCGCTGGTTGGCTACGGCATAATAGTGCCAAATCGCATAAGGATAGGCATTGGGTTCGTTGGGGCTTTCCACGATCTTGTCGGGTTGGCCATACTTGAGGAAGACATAACCGCGGTCGGTACGGTAGCCAGGGGTCGAAGTGGTCTTGAACGACATGTTGACTCGCTTGACAGCGCCCAGATAATCCTTCCATGCCTGACCAGGGTTCAACGGCGCACGCGTGCTCCAGAAATTGAACATGAACTGCTGCATGGTCTTCATGTCGCCCGTCTTCACCAAACTCGTGCTATAGTTCCTTTCCGTCTCGGAGCATATCGGGTCAAGGTAGCTGATGAAAAGGCGAAGGGTGTCGATGTCGGTAAATCCACTCACAAACGTGTTGCTGACATCCACGCCAGCGATGTCGTCGATATGATATCCCACTCCAGGATTGCTGCGTTGGAAAAAGGCACTGTTGGAGCACACCAACTCGTTGTTGCGGTCACGCATCTCGACCACCAAGTAATAATTACCAGACGGCAAATCACTGACATCCAAAGTGTTCATCACAATATTCACCTTATTGACATCGAAACGCTTGGAGAAGGTGAAATCACGCATCACCGACGACGACTCGCTTGATTCGATGTAGTAGCTGACGAGGAATTTGCCCTCGTCATACAGCTTGTCGCTGTTGTAAAGCTCGGCATAGAACTTCAGCTTGGCATCCGAAGCGCCAAAGAAAGGATATACCCTAGGAAGGAAATCCATGCCGCTCTTGGTACAAGACGAAGGTTGCGCAGCCTTTGTGTAGGAATCGAAAAACAGAATGTCGGAAACGGCTGGTGTGCCGTCGGGGAAGTCCACAGAGACCGTCATCACGTCGTGAGACGGAATCTGATCCTTGGCATTGAGGTCAACCACGCTGATTTCCATCTTGTATTCGCCATTAGGCAACGAGAAACGTTGTTGGTCGATGAAGGCGCCATCAAGGTTGGTGGTGTCCGTCACCACGGGGCTGTCCAAGGCGATCTTGGAGAAATTGCACACCTTGTCATCATGCTTGAAGATGGTCGTGATTTCCACCGTTGCCTTGAACTTGCCAGGTTCAAACTCCTTGTAAACCGCCGAACGGCAATCGACGGCAAGGGCGTTTTCGACATAGGGAGTCAGGCCGGGAACATCGTAAATCGTAGTGGAGAGATAAGGTTTAAGCATCTTCACCTGTGCCATGCCAGTAACGGTGAGAAGCATAATCATCAGAGTTGCAAATACTTTCTTCATTTTGTTTGTCGTTTTATGTTGCAAAAATAGTCATTCCATGCATAATGACGGACAAAAAAAAACTTTTTTTTCGTCCCAAACGTCGCAACCAAACGGAAAATGTCGTACTTTTGCAGCGGAGATATGGCTGAGTGGTCGATAGCGGCGGTCTTGAAAACCGTTAAGCCGAAAGGCTTCGGGGGTTCGAATCCCTCTGTCTCCGCAAGGTGGAGCGATTCACCTACCGAAACCACTGGAGAGATGCCGGAGTGGTCGATCGGGGCGGTCTCGAAAACCGTTGAACGCTTTGCGTTCCAAGGGTTCGAATCCCTTTCTCTCCGCAAAATCCTTGTAAATCAACGAAATGCATAGATTTACAAGGATATTGTGTTTATTCCGCCCTGACAGTCTCAGGAGCTATGACAGCATGACAAAAACCTTCCTTGAATTTTGCACCTTATATAATATGGCCGACAAACCCATCTATGAGTTTGGCCGACAGGCGGCACAGAGGCACATGGTTTTCATCGGTTGCCAAAAACCACTGTGAGCGACAAATTTCGATGCCGATGGAGATTGCTGTGCTGATGGCAGATTATATCAAAAGCACGTATTAAAGTCGGCAAATCCCGTGCCCGTGCTGAAGATATTCGCCGAAAATGCGTCGTCATCCATTTCGGTAATGTTGCCAAAAATGGTTGGTGACGAAGGTAAAAAAACGCCAGAAAAGATAGTCATAGATAAGTCAAAAGACGTATCTTTGCGGCGCGAGCTGAAACGGAGGAAGGCTCTGCTGGGGAGCAACCATCCAAGGGATAG